>CAIWNE010000093.1 GCA_903913915.1 uncultured Opitutia bacterium | reverse complement strand
CTCCTCGGCCGGCGTCACCGCCCCGGCCGCGGCGGCGAGGCCGTGGAGATAGGAAGTCGGGAGCGGACGGCGGCATGGAATGGTGACGGGGACCGGATGGGATGGTTATGAGACAGCCGGGCAAGGGAAAGGTTTTGGGCCAGTTTTCCGGCCCGGACTCAGCCCCCTTTACCGACCGGAAACCGCCTTAAAGCCCGATGAAGACCAGCTGGCCGGCCTTGCTGTCGGGGATGATCAGCTGGCCATGGGCTTCGTCGACGTAGATGTCTGCGGCGGACTGCAGGCCCAGGCCTTCGGAGAGGAGCGCAGGGTGGGAGCCGTCGGCGTCGTAGCGCGTGACGCGACCGAACATCACTTCGGAGATATAGAAGCGGCCCTTGGAGTCGTGGACCAGCCCGTCGCCGGAACGATGCCCTTTGGCGATCGTGGTGAAGACGCCGTCCTTATATTCGAGGACGTCGCCGGTGAAGAACTCCGCCAGGCGGATGCGGCCGTCCTTGAGGACATCGACGCCATTGGGGTTGAGCATGCGGGCGGTCGGGGCGATGACTTCGGTGACCTTGCCGTCGAGCGTCACGCGGTAGAGGCGGGCGATGACCGGGATGGCCTTGTGTTCGGGGCTGTCGACCGGCCAGAGCTTGCCGTTGGCGTCACGCATCTTGGTCACGGCGCCCATGTCGGTCACGAGGATGCTCTTTCCGGAGGGTTCGACTTCCACGTCGTTGAGGAAGGCGGGGACGACGGGGAAATCCTTCGGGCCTGCGAGGACGGATTTGTGGCCTTTGGCGTCGACCTTCCAGACCGTGTCGAAATCGGCCGTGATGATGTAGCCGCCGGCGAAGACGGTGCCTTTCGGGTCGTTCATGCCGGTGCTGAAGTCGGTGACCTGGTCTCCGTGCACGCGGACGATCTTGCCGTCGCCGTCGCCATATTTGCGGCTCGCGCCCATGATGCTGACGAAGAGGTCGCCGTCGAAGCCGCGGGTGACGCTTTCCGGGTTGGCGCCGACGGCGAGCCTGCGGGGTTCGGCCTGGACCGATGCGGTTAGGGCCAGGAGGAGGGCGAGAAGAGGGGTCTTCATGGAAGGCGGTTATTTCCGCTTCGCCTGGGGTCGGAGTCAAGCGGTCAGCCGACGATCAGCCAGGCCGCCGCGAACGCCGTCAGCCAAGCGAGCACGGATTCGAAGGCGTCCTGCCGGATCCGCTTCAGGATCTGCCAGCCGAGCACGATGCCGGCGATGACGCCGGGCAGCAGGACGGCGTTCGTCATCAGCGAAGGGCCCGTGACGAGCCCTAGGCTTCCGCTGAAGGGCAGCTTGAAGAGGTTGATGAAAAGGAAGAAGCGGCAGAAGACGCCGAGGTGCTCCTTTTTCTCCAGCCGTTGGGCGAGCAGGTAGACGGTCATCACCGGCCCGGCGGCGTTGGCGAGCATGGTGGATACGCCCGAGACGAATCCCATGCCCCACGTGAAGGTGCGATGGCGGGTCAGCGTGAGAAGCTGCTCGCGGCGATGGTGCAGCACGACGTTGAAGGCGAGCAACGCGAGGATGAGGATGCCGATGACGATGCGGGCCGTGCCGTTGTCGACATGGTCGAGCAGGAACCAGCCGGCGAAGACGCCGACGATCGCCGCCGGCACCATCGGGAGGATCTGCTTCCAGCTGCCGCCCTTGCGGTTGATCAGGAAGCCCATGAGGTCGGCCACGATGAGCATCGGCAGGACGATGCCCACGGAGGGCTTGGCGCCGAAGATCTTGGCCATGAGGACGACGTTCAGCGTCGCCGTGCCCGCCAGGCCGGATTTCGAGAGCCCGATGCAGAGCGCGCCGAACAAGGCGAGCAGCAGGATCCAGCCGTCGGCCGGCAACAGGGTGTGGCTATGGATCCAGTCGAGCATCGGCCGCAGTGAGTCGCAGTCCGGCTCAGCGGGCGAGCGTCTTAATCTGCAGGCGCCGGTATTCCATCTGACCACGGTCGCCTTCGAGCCCGATGGGGCCGGTCTCGGGTACCTTGAGGGCGTCTTCCAGCACTTCGCCGTTGCACTCGGCATGGGCGACGCCGCCCTTCACCGTGACGACGAGTTCGTTCCAGTCCTGGGCCTTGTATTTCTTGAGGTCCTTGTAGGGGCCGGCGACGAGGTAGTCGCGGCACTGCAGCTGCGGTTTGCGCAGGAAGACGCCGCTGTCGGCGTTGGGCGTGGCGCGGAACTCGAGCTTGAGGATGAAGTCTTCGGGGTAGTCGCGAAGGGTGTCCAGTTCCTGGATGCGCCGTCCTTCGGCGGGGGTGATCACGACGAGCCGGCCGTTGATCGCGCGGTAGCGTCCGTCCGAACTCTCGGTCTTGCCGTCGAAGCTTTCGGCCTGCTTGACCTCGACGAACAGCGGGGCGTTGGGCTTGGGGGCCTTCGGAGCCTTGCGGGGCGGGGTGACGCGGAAGCCCCAGCCGGTGAGGTCCTTGCCGTTGAAGAGGCTCACGAAGCCGGGGTCGGGTTTGAATTCCTCCGCCTGCGTCTCGAGGTAGCCGAGCGTCGCGAAGACCGGACGCAGCGCGGATGCCCACTTGGCATAGCCGGCCGCGTTGAGGTGGAGGAGGTCGGGGAAGAGGGCGGGGTTGGCGTCGCCTTCGACGTTCGCGAACAGGGCGTAGGTGTCGAGCACGGTGAACTGCGGGTCGTTCTTCACCGTCGCGGCGATGAGTTCGTTGACGGCCAGGATGGTCTCCTTCGGGCGCTTCTTCGTGGCCGAGCTCGGGAAGATGCGACAGACGATGACCGGCATCTTGGGGTCGTGGGCCTTGAGCGCGGCGACGATCTTCTGGAAATTCCGCCCGATGGCGTCAGCCGGCACTTCGGTCTCGATGTCGTTGGTGCCCATGAGGAGCACGACGGCCTTCGGACGCAGCGCGAGGACGTCTTCCTGCAGACGGATGAGCATGCCGCGGGTGGTATCGCCGCCGATGCCGCGATTGGCGAGTTTCAGTCCGTCGAAGGATTTCTTGAAATCCGTCCCCCAGCCTTGGGTGATCGAATCGCCGAGGAAGACGATGGCGCCTTGGTCCTTGGCGACGTCGGCGGCCCATTGGGGCCGGACGCTGTTCCAGCGCTTCACGTATCCGTCATAGCGGCGTAGCGCGCCTTCGCCGGGGAGCGTAGGCTCGGCTTCGGGCGCCGGCAACGCGAAGTGCGCCGGATCTGCGGCGAAGAGCGAAAGGCTGAGCAGGAAGAGCGAGTATAGGGGGCGCATTGGGTTCGCCCCACCGTACCTTACCGCTTGCACCATTCAACCCACATGTCGCGCAGGGCGGCCTCGAACTTGCGCGTGAAGCCTGCGGCGTCGATCAAGGGGGAGGCCTGCATCTTCGCGCGTAATCCCGAGCGGAGGGCGGCAAGGCCGTCCAGGTCTTGCGCGGTCTTGGTGGCCAGGTCGACGTACGCGTCGAGGGTTTCGACCGCGAAACGAGGCAATCCGACGGTGGTGAGCAGGCTGAGTCCGGCGCGCCCAAGGCTGCGCCGCCCGATCAGGCTGACCACCGGGGCGCCCATCCAGAGCGCATCGAGGGTCGTCGTCATGCCGTTGTACGGGAAAGTGTCCAATGCGATGTCGACCTGATGGTAGCGGGAAAGCAGCCGGCCTTGGTCGAGGTTGTCGGTGGCCGGCAGGTAGTCGGCGAAGATCAGGCGGTCGGCGGCGATGCCGTGGGTTTCCATGACTTCGGTCATGCGACGCCGATGGCCGCCCTGCTTGGCGAGGAGCATCAGGCGCGAGTTCGGGACGGCGCGGAGGATACGTCCCCAGGTCGCCAGGACTTCGCCGCTGATCTTGCAGGAGTTGTTGAAGGAGCCGAAGGTCACGAAGCCATTGCGCTTGGCCGGGAGCTCGTTGACGTCGGGGTAGCCGGCGGGGGCCTCGTAGCACGTCCAGCTGTCCGGCAGCAGGCAGGCTTTTTCGTTATCGGCCGCGAGGACATTGCCATGCGGAGGCTCGAGGTACCGGTCGCTGATCCGGTAGTCCATGACGCTGAGCCCTGAGCTCTCGGGGCAACCCAGCCAGGTGGCTTGAATCGGCGCGGGCTTCAGGGCGAAGCCCTTCAGGCGGTTGTCGGAGGTGTGCAGGCTGAGGTCGATGAGGATGTCGATCTCGTCAGACCTGACCTGCTGGGCGAATTCGGCGTCGCTGGTGCCGGCCATTTCGCGCCAGCGGTCGGCGCGCGACTTGAACTCGTCGGTCATGGCCTGCGGCTGGCACATGGAGTAGCAGGTGATCTCGAAGGCGGCATGGTCGTGGTGTCGGAAGGCCGGCAGGAGCGCACGGCCGACGACGTGGTCGCGGAGGTCGGCGGAGACGTAGCCGATTCGTAGGCGTCGCCCAGGTTCTTTGGGATTCGGGTGACCAAGTGGCCTGTCGGACGTCGGCGAGCCATGCCGGCGGTCCCACTCGCGATGCTGTTCCGCCAGTTCCGCGTCGGTGGCCGCGGGGTCGTAGTACATCGTCAGGATGATGTTGCTGCGCACTTCCGGCGCGTCCGGGTTCAGTTCGAGGCAGCGGCGCAGCAGTGCGACCGCCTCGGTGATCTCGCCGCGCTCCTTGAGCATGATGCCGAGGTTGTTCAGGGCGAAGAAGTTCTTCGCGTCGATGGCCAGCGCCTGCTTGAAGGCCGCGATGGCTCCGTCGATGTCGCACACGGCCTGCAGCAGCGCCCCGAGGTTGGTCGCGATCGCGAAATCCGTCGGTCGTCGCGCGAGCGCCTGCCGGTAGAAGGCGATGCCTGCGTCCGTGCTGCCGCCCAGGTGCAAGGCCATGCCGAGCTGGAGTTCGGCGATCGCATAGCCTGGGTTCCGGGCGAGCGCCTGCTGGTAGGCGTGGATGGCGTCGGCGTAGCGCTGGCCTTGGACGTAGGCGTTGCCGAGGTTATAGTGATGTTGGGCGGCTTCGGGCGCCAGCTGTACGGCCCTTTCAAGCAGGGTGACGGCCCGGGCGGTCTCTCTCCGGTCGATGAGCTTGGTCCCGAAGTTGGCGTGGTAGTGCGCCACGTTCGGGTTCTGGCGGATCGCCTCGACGAGCAGCGCCTCGCCTTCCGCGTGCCGTCCGAGTTCCATCGTCACCAGGCCTAGCAGGTGGGTGAGGTCGGCGGCCGCCGGGAACTTCGCATGCAGCTGCCGGTACAGGTCTTCGGCTTCGGCGAGCCTGCCTTGGCGATGGAGATCCATCGCATGGTTGAGCGCGGCCTGGGGGTCGGTGAACTGCACGTCGCCTTAGCGAAGCACTCCGGCCAGCGGTTTGCCAGCATCATCCAGCAGCTGGAACTCATGCACGCCTTCCTTGGTGGCGTCCGCGTACGTCCAGACGATTTTCTTGTCGCGGGTGATCTCGACGAGCTTGGGCGACGGCGACCGGGCGGCGTAATTGCTGAAGACGATGTTGCCGTCGGGGAGCCAGGAGAGGGCGGTGGTGCGGTTCACCGGCACGCCAGGCAGGTCGCCGTCGCGCAGTTCCCAGACGATCTTGCCGGCCTGGTCGACCTCGATGATGTGGTTGCCGACGGTAAGGCTGATGAGCGTATGGCCGGCGGCGTTGCGCAGGCAGCAGAAGGAGCGGTTGTCCTGGTCGGACTCCGGGCTCTTGCGTTCCCAGACGACCTTGCCCGAGCCGTCGTATTCACGCACGGTCTTTTCCTGGGGAACGAGGTAGTGTCCGTCGGGAAGCTTGCGGGCCATGCGGCTCTGCATGTGGTGGTTCTTGGTCTGGCAGCCGAGCGGGAGCTCGACTTTGATCGATCCGTCGCGGGCGACTTCAAGCAGGCGCGGCTTGTCGCCGGCTTCGGTCAGCAGGATGTTGCCGTTCTCGAGCAGCACGCCCGTGTTCACCTCGGATTGCGTGCCCTTGTATTCCCAGACGACCTTCTGGTCGCGCGTCACTTCGACGACGGCGCCACCGGGGTAGGCCTTGTTCTTGGAGAGGGTGAGGAGCAGGTTGCCGCTCGGCAGGACGTAGCCGTCACGGGTCGCGGCCGGATATTTCCAGGTGGCTTTGCCGGAGGCATCGACGATCTGGGTGAGGCCGCCGAGCATGAGGAACGATCGGCCGGACGGTTGGTCGGCGGCGGAGAGCGAGAGGCTCGCGAAGAGCAGGAGGGCGAGGCGCATCATTTGAGTTCTTGGTAGTCGGAGGTGAGGGTGAGTTTGTCGGCGTAAGCGTTGACATACCAAGCGGTCGTGCCTGGCGGAAGTGTCGCGGAGACGATCGTGCCGCCTCCGCGGTTGGCGAGGCTCGCCGGCGTCTCGACCCACTGGCGCTTGCCGGTGAAGCCATGGTCGATCGTCGAGATCAGCAAGGCACGGTCGAGGGGCTTGGTCGAGGCGAAGGTCGCGATGGCGCGGCCATTGTCGGTCACGGCCGAGGTCGAACTGCCCCAGGGCTTGCCGGTCTCGACGACGCTCTTCGCGAAGGCGTAGCTGTCAGGCGGATTCCAGCCAGATTGATGGCTGTGTCCCATCTTGGAGATGAGCGAGACCATGCGTGGGCCGGTGGCCTTGCGGTAGTTCTCCGCCTGACATGCGAGGGGGAAGTGCGCGTCCTGCGGCCAGGAGAGCCAGAGCACCGGCATCTTCACGCGGTCGGCGTAGTTCATGCCGTCCCAGACTTCCTTGTAGCCTGCGTTGTCGTGCAGGGCCGCGCCCCAGTGGTTCTCGGCGTCGAAGAGATGTCCGCAACCGTAGGTCGGGATGCCGAAGGCGAAGCGTCCGTCGAGGCCGATGACGGTACTCGTGATGACGCCGCCCCAGGAGATGCCCATCACGCCGACTTTGGTCGGGTCGACTTCCGGCAGCGACCGGAGGAGGGAGTTGGCCAGCATCGTGTCGGCGAGCGCGTGGTACATCCACTGCTCCTTGAGCGGGAGCTTTGTGTCCGCGAACGTGCCGTCGCGGGCCGGGCCGGAGAAGGGGTGACGGGCCCAGACGGGTTGGCCTTTGGCCTCCTTCTTCACGTTTACGTCCGTCTGGCCTTCGACCGCGATGCTGATGGCTGCGAACCCTTGTTCGTTCCATTTCTTGACCCATTCCTTGAAGGCCGTGCCGCCGCCCCCGTGGACGACCACGATGCCGGGCACCTTGCCGGCGAGGTTGGCGGGCAGGCCGATCCAAGCGAAGACGCGGGTGGGCTTTCCGCCGTAGGGCAGGGCGTCGTAGAAGATCGCATGGACCATGCCGTCGGATTTGAAGCCCTCGGCCTCGTAGGTCTTCGGGGCCTGTGCGCAGGTGTCGACGAGCCCCAGTACCACCTTGCGGTCAGTGTCAGGTTCGGCGCCGAGCGTGATGGCGAGGAGCAGGCAGTAAAGGACGCGCATCTTACTTGGTCGCGAGCTCGCGCAGGATGGCGTCGACGGCGGCTTGGGCGATGAGATTGTAGGCCGGGGCGGTCCAATGGAACATGTCGCCGCGGGCGAGCTCACGCTTGTCGATGAGCAGTCCGTAGAAATCGACGACCGGGACGTTCATCTCCGCCATGACCTTGGCGGCCATGCGGTTCTGTTCGATGATGTTGGGGTTGATCTCCGCGTTGATCTCGGTCGGCTTGCCTTTGGCCGTGACCGGCGTGCTGCTCGCCCAGAGGAGCTTCGCCTTGGGGAGCTTGGCCTTGAGCACTTCGACGTAGCCTCTCATCAGCGGCTCGAAGGTCCCGGGCTTGATGCGGCCTTCCTGCCAGCCGTGGAGCCCCATGTTGAAGACGACGACGTCATAAGGCCCGTTGGCGAGGACTTCGGCGAGGAGCTTGTTGACGTATTCGGACTGGTTGTAGGGGTTCACCCACAGGTCGACGTTGGCTTTGCCGGCGAGCAGCTTGGTGGCCTGGCCTTGGTAGCCGTTGAGGATCGAGTCGCCGACGAGCAGGACACGCGGAAGCTTGGCGTCCTTGATGACGGCTTTCTCGATGCGCCAGCCCTTGCCGTCGGATTGCACGCGCTTGTCGTTCTCGACCGGGGCGGGTTTTTCGGCGGAGACGGCCGTGAAGGCCAGGAGCAGGCAAAGCAGGGGGCGCATGAGGGTGGAGGTAACTTGGGCGTAATTCGCAGGGGGTGCAAAAACAATGGGGTCAGACCCCGTTAATAGGGTCTGACCCCATTGCAGGGGAGGTGAGGGCCGGCTTATTTCTGGGTGAAGACGAAGACGCCGTGCTTGTTGGCGACGACGACGTCGGTCTTTCCATCCTTGTTGATGTCTCCCGTCCAGAACTGGGTGCCGACGCCGCTGTCGTTGTCGATCAGGTGGGGGACGTAGGTCGCGCCGCCCTTGCCGTCGCGCTTGAGTTCGAACCAGTAGAGCACGGGGTCGTCGTTCGGGTCGACGTCTCCCTTGGTGCCATGGGCCCAGCGTCGCTTGCCGCAGACGATGTCCTTGAGGCCGTCGCCGTTGACGTCGACGAGCTCGATGGCGTGTACCTGGCTGAAGTTCACGCCCAAGGGCGCGTCGGCCTTGGTGTCGCCCATGAGCTTATGTTCGGTGAAGGTGCCGTCCTTGTTCTGCTCGAACCAAGAGAGGCCGTAACCATGGGCGTGGTCGCTGGAGATGACGTCGGGGCGTCCGTCGCCGTTGACGTCGTAGACGTACATCTGGGCGCCGCCATGGCCGGCGAACTTGGCCGGGTGGAACTTCCAGGGTTCGCCCTTGGAGAGATCCTTGGGCTGCTCGTACCACCCATCTTTCTCGAGGATGTCGACCAGGCCGTCACCGTTGACGTCGCCGGCGCCGTAGCCGTGCGTGTACTTGAAGATCTTCTGGTCGTTGGCGGGAGACTTCTCGGTGATG
>CAIWNE010000092.1 GCA_903913915.1 uncultured Opitutia bacterium | reverse complement strand
GCTCGACAAGGGCTGGCAGAAGTACCTCGACGAGACCGACGCTCCCAAGAAGGCCAAGGACCGCGAAGCCTACGTCAAGATCGAGAAGACCGCCAAGGAAGGCTGCAAGGACATCCTCCGGAAGTTCTGCTTCAAGATGAAGCTCTTCGAGGAGTGGCTCGAGCTGCCCGACATCAAGGGCGACATCGACGACGCCCGCAACCTGGTCGAGCCGACAATGATCGCCCGCGGCCCCGTCCGCGCCAAGAAGGCCGTCAAGCCGGAGATCTCCGCCACCCGCACCCGCGAGATCGAACTCCGCTGGCGCCTCACGCCGGCCGAGCTCCTGCACCTCTCCCGCAACGTCCGCAAGCACCTCGACGAGGCCCAGCGCGCGAAGACCGAGATGGTCGAGCATAACCTGCGCCTCGTGATCTCGATCGCGAAGAAGTACCAGAACCGCGGCCTGCTCTTCACCGACCTCATCCAGGAAGGCAACATGGGCCTCGTGAAGGCCGTCGAGAAGTTCGAGTACCGCCGCGGCTACAAGTTCTCCACCTACGCCACCTGGTGGATCCGCCAGGCCATCACCCGCTCCATCGCCGACCAGGCCCGCACCATCCGCATCCCGGTCCACATGATCGAGACGCTCAACAAGGTGATGCAGGTCCAGAAGCAGCTCACCCAGGAGCTCGGCCACGAGCCGACCGCCGAGGAAGTCGCCAACGAGATGAACATGGCGATCGACCGCGTGCAGCAGATCATGAAGATGGCCCAGCAGCCGATCTCGCTCCAGTCGCCCGTCGGCGACGGCGAAGACACGTCGCTCGGCGACTTCATCGAGGACAAGTCCGCGGAGAACCCCTCCGGCACGGCCTCCACTCGCCTCCTGCGCGAGAAGATCGAGTTCGTCCTGCGCTCCCTCGCGGAACGCGAGAAGGAAGTCCTGATCCTCCGCTTCGGCCTCCTCGACGGCGTCCAGCGCACGCTCGAAGAAGTCGGCCGCCACTTCAAGGTCACCCGCGAACGCATCCGCCAGATCGAGGCGAAGGCGCTCCGCAAGATGCGTCACCCGACGCGCATGCGCCAGCTGCAGGGCATGTTCGAAGGCGAGCTCGACACCTCCGGCCCGGGCTTCGACCAGTTCATCTCGGAAGAAGACAAGGCCGAGCAGACCCCGGGCCCGCTCTCTCCGGGCGGCCTCCCCGGCGGCCTTCCGCCCAACTCGGCCCTGGCCGCCTTCATCGGCAAGCCGCCCGAAGGTCCCGGCGCGTCTAGCCGCGAGTGAACGCCCTCCGCCCAGTCTGTCTGCTGCTCGCGCTGCTGACAGGCTGCGCCACGCCCAAGCCGCAGACTGCCGAGGAGCCGAACCCGTTCGCGCTCCCGGCCGGTTCCCCGCGCAACGTGCGCATCGGCTTCGTCCAAGGCTACCCGCTGAGCAGCCTTTCGGTGCCCATCATGCTTCTCCCGGGCACGGTGGCCCAGGAGAAGATGACGGTGGTCTCTCGCGATCCGCACCTCCACCCGACGGCGGTCCTCGAGGTCACCGGCGTCAGAGGCCGCATCGCCGTGGCCCGCATCGTCCGCGGGCAGCCGCAGCCCAAGGACGAAGTCGTCCTTCCTTCGGTCGAGCTCAGCGAACGCTCCCAGGAACTGCCGCCCTGAGCGCCGGCTCTTGACCTCGGCGGGGCAGATGCCCACGTTGCACCTTCCATGGCAAAGACCCAGGCAGGCATCGTCGGACTTCCCAACGTGGGCAAGTCGACCCTCTTCAACGCCCTCACGCGCTCCCGCAAGGCCGAGGCGGCCAACTACCCTTTCTGCACCATCGAACCCAACGTGGGCGTGGTGCTGGTGCCCGATGACCGCATGCTGAAGCTCCAGCAGATCGCCGGCACCAAGGTCGTCATCCCCGCCACGATCGACATCGTCGACATCGCGGGCCTCGTCGCCGGCGCCTCCAAGGGCGAAGGCAAGGGCAACGACTTCCTCTCCAACATCCGCGAGTGCGACGCGATCATCCACGTGGTCCGCTGCTTCGACAACGACGACATCGTCCACAGCATGGGCAAGGTCGACCCGGTCCGCGACATCGGCGTGATCGAGACCGAACTCATCCTCGCCGACATCCAGTCCGCCGAACAGCAGCTCGACCGCAACCAGAAGAAGGTCCGCAGCCAGGATAAGGACGCCATCGCCAACGTCGAGCTGCTCACCCGCCTCGTGAAGCACCTCAACGAGAACCTGCCCGCCTCGTCGATGGACGTCACCGACGACGAACGAGCCCGCCTCAAGGCCTATAACCTGCTCTCCTCCAAGAAGGTCCTCTTCGCGTGCAACGTGGCCGAGGCTGACCTCGCCGACCCTTCCAAGAACAAGCATGTCGCCGCCGTCGCCGAACTCATCGGCAAACGCCACGGCTGCGAGCACGTCGTGATCTGCGCCCAGGTCGAGGCCGAGCTCTGCGACCTCTCCCCCGCGGAAGCCACCGAGTTCCTGCAGTCCCTCGGCGTCACCGACTCCGGCGTATCCTCGCTGATCCGCGGCGCCTATCACCTTCTCGGCTTGGCCACCTATTTCACCGCCGGAGAAAAGGAAGTCCGCGCCTGGACGTTCCGCAGCGGCATGACCGCTCCGCAGTGCGCCGCGGTCATCCATACCGACTTCGAAAAGGGCTTCGTGAAGGCCGAGGTGGTCTCCTACGAAGACCTCGTGAAGCACGGCTCGGTCGCCGCCGCGCGCGATGCCGGCCGCTACCGCCTCGAAGGCAAGTCGTACCTCTTCAAGGACGGCGACGTGGCCCTCTTCCGCTTCACGGACTAAGGACCTGGCTCTGGCCTGCCCCACCCCCTCGAAAAGGACGCCGAAAAGCGTCCTTTCTTTTTGCCATGGACCGACTGCCCGCAACCATTGGCCCCGGACCTTGTCCCACCCCTCATGCGCCCCCTCCTCATCCTCTCCGCGTCCCTGCTCGCCTTCGGCTGCAAGCCTGCCCCGCAGGTCGCACGCTACGAAGTGAAGTCCGAAGCCGCCCCCGCCGCTCAGGCTCCGGCTCCGGCCGTACCCGCCTCGGTCGGCGTCGCCCCCGCGCCCGCCCCGATGGTCGCTCCGGCTTCGATGAAGGCCGAAGCCGCCTCCTTCGACGCACCGAAGTGGGCCAAGCTTCCGACCGGCTGGTCCGTCGGACCGGAAAACGCGATGCGCAAGGCCACTTGGATCGTCGCCGGACCGAACGGCAGCAAAGCCGAGATCGCCGTGACGGTCTTCCCCGGCAGCGTCGGCGGCCTGACCGCCAACGTGAACCGCTGGCGCGGCCAGCTCGGCCTCCCCCCTGCGGGCGCCGATGAGATCGCCGCCTCCGCCAAGACCGGCAAGGTCGGCGGCATCGACAGCCAGCGCTTCGTGATGACTTCCGCCGACGGCAAGAAGACGCTCGACGCGTTCATGACGCCCAAGGACGGCGCGACCTGGTTCTTCAAGATGAGCGGCGAATCCGCCGCCGTCGAAGCCAACGCCGCCGCCTTCGCCGCGTTCCTCGCCGAATCCAAGCTTCCGTGAACACCGCAGAATTCGAAAAGAAGGCCGACAGCGGCCGACGTCTCGTCGACACGCTGGCGTCGCTCAGGCTGACGGTCTTCCTGCTGGTGCTCTCCATGATCCTCGTGCTGCTCGGCACGCTGGAGCAGGTCCACTGGGGCGTCTGGCACGTGCAGAAGGTCTACTTCAGCTCCTGGCTCTGCTTCTACCCGATGGACGCCACCGCGGCCTTCCGTTTCCCGCTCCCGGCCGGGTTCACCATCGGCGCCCTGCTCATCATCAACCTGGCCTTCGCGCACTTCCGTCACTTCAAGGCGACTTCCGCCAAGATCGGCATCAGCCTGATCCACTCGGGACTCCTGCTCCTGCTCGTCGGCGGCTTCATCACGGCGATCTATCAGGAAGAATCCGCGATGATCATCCCGGAGGGCGAGAAGCGCAACTACTCCGAAGCCTTCCGCGACTTCGAGATCGCCCTCGTCGAGAAATCCGGCGCGATGGATGCGGTCGTCGCCGTACCCGACTCACTCCTGCGCGACATCGCCGACAAGAAGGCCCCCGCCGTCGTCGAACTGCCGGGCACGCCCTACTCCCTCAACGTGCTCACGTTCCACCCGAACGCGATGCTCCGGGCGAAGTCGCAGATGCCCGAAGGCCTCGACCTCAAGGCCACCCAGGGCATCGGCGCCCGCACGCAGCTCGCCTACAAGCCGCTGCCCGAGAGCTACGATGACAACAAGCCCAACGCCCCGACCGCCATCGTCGAGCTGAAGACGAAGGACAAGTCCCTCGGCACCTGGGCCCTCAACCTCAACCTGACGGAATCGTTCGACGCCCAGACGTTCGAAGACGCCGGCAAGACCTACGAGCTCTCGCTCCGTCGCACCCGCCATTACGTGCCGTTCACCGTGCAGCTGGATAAGTTCACCCACGAGAAGTACCCCGGAACCGAGACGCCCCGTCGCTTCGCCAGCGACGTGACGATCAAGGAAGGCGCGAGCCAGTTCGCCTATAACATCTCGATGAACCAGCCGCTGCGCCATGCCGGACTGACGTTCTTCCAGTCGAGTTTCGGCAGCACCAAGGAAGGCAAGAACCTGAGCGTGCTCCAGGTCGTCCGCAACCCGGGCTGGCTCCTGCCGTACATCTCCGTCTCGATCATGTCCCTCGGCCTCTTCTGGCATTTCGGCTTCTCGCTGCTGCGCTTCCTCCGCGGCCGCGCCGCCAAAGCCGCCGCCGTCCTCGCGCTCGGCATGCTATCCGTCACGGCCGACGCCGCCGACGCCACCTGGAACACCCGCGAATTCGGCGAGATCCCCGTGCAGAGCGGCGGACGCATCGTCCCGATCGAGACCCTCGCGACCGGCTCGCTGCTCCAGATGCGCTCGCGCACCTCGATCAGCCTCACGAAGCTCGAACGCGTCGCCTTCGGTCAGCGGCCCTCGACCTGGACCAAGGAAGAACGCGCCGAGATCGCGAAGGAGCTCCCCGCCCTCGACGATAAGCTGCAGGCGATGCTCGAGAAGCGTCCCGTACGCCTCACCGGCGGCGCCATCGGCTCCGTCGACTGGCTCATTGAAGTCTCCTTCCGCGCGCCCATCGCCCGCCATCTGCCGACGTTCCGCGTCGAGCACCCCAACGTCCTCAAGCGCGTCGGCGGCAATCCGGAAAAGAGCCTCTACGTCAGCTGGGACGGCATCCTCAAGAACAGCGCCGAACTGAGCAAGGCCGCCGAACAGGCTCGTGGCCGCGCGCAGGCCGACCGCGACTCCGAAGACCGCGCCCTCCTTCAGCTCGAAAGCGCCGCGCGTCAGTACGCAACGCTCAGCATGACCTTCATCCCCGGCGACCTCCCGGCGGACGTCACGCCGCGCCGCGAGTACGGCGCTTGGATCAGCGCGCTCAATCGCGCCCTCACGGAGATGAACGCCAGCGGCTCGGGCAAGGCCTTCGACCCTGAGCTCCAGAAGACCGTGCGCACGTTCGTCGAGCGCTATCAGGACTTCGAACGCGAAGGCAGCATCGGCCTCCTCCCGCCCAAGGACCCGGCCTCCCTCGAGCGCTGGGACAACCTCGGCGGCTCGCTCCTGGGCATCATCAAGGACCAGAAGGCCCATCGCGCCGGCCTGGCCGAAGACGGCATCATCACCCGTTACGCCGACTTCTCGATGGCGTGGCGCGAAGGCAAGGATGACGACTGCTCGCGCCTGAGCACCGCCATCGCCGCTTCGCTCAAGGGTCCGTGGTCCGCCAAGGCCGAGTCCGAGGCATGGTTCGGCCGCATGCAGCCCTTCTACTGGCTGCTCCTCGCCTACGCGCTCACCGTGCTCATGGTCTTCGCCGCGTGGCTGACCTCGTCCGAAGGCGTACGCGTGTGGGCCTACCGCCTTCTGCTGGCCTGCTTCATCCTGCACACCGCCTCGCTCGGCTATCGCATGTGGCTCCACGGCCGCCCGCCGGTCACGAACCTCTACTCCTCCGGCATCTTCGTCGCCTGGGGCGCCGTCGCCCTCGGCATCCTGCTCGAACGCGTCTGGAAGAACGGCATCGGCGCCGCCGCGACCGGCCTCTGCGGCTTCGTCTCGCTGATCATCGCCCATAACCTCGGCCTCTCCGGCGAGGACAACCTCGAGAGCGTCCGCGCGGTGCTCGACTCGAACTTCTGGCTGTCGACGCACGTCACCACGGTGACCCTCGGCTATTCCGCCACGTTCGTCGCCGGCCTGCTCGGCGCCCTGCACCTCGCGCTCCGCGCCTTCAAGAAGGATTACAACTGGGGCGACAGCGTCGCCCGCGCCGCTTATGGCATCCTGGCCTTCGCGGTCCTGGCCAGCTTCATCGGCACGATGCTCGGAGGCATCTGGGCGGACCAGAGCTGGGGCCGCTTCTGGGGCTGGGACCCCAAGGAAAACGGCGCGATCCTGATCGTACTCTGGTGCGCCATCTGCCTCCACGCGCGCTGGGGCGGACTCGTCCGCCGCGAAGGGCTCATGCAGCTCCTCGTCTTCGGCAACATCGTCACGGCCTGGTCCTGGTTCGGCACCAACCTCCTCGGCGTCGGCCTGCACAGCTACGGCTTCACCGAATCCGGCTTCTTCTGGCTGATGGTCTTCTGGGCTTCGCAGCTGGCGATCATCGCGCTCGGCTGGCTGCCTGACCGTTCCAAGTCCGCCCAGGCCGCATGACCGAAGCCGTCGGCCCGATCTGGTTCTGCATCAAGGCCAAGCCCCGGCAAGAGGCGGTGGCGGTGCAGAACCTTCGGTCCATCGGCATCGGCGAGCTCGTCTTCCCGCGCCTACGGCGGACGCGCCGCGGACACGACAAGAACAAGGTGGTCGTCGAACCGCTTTTCCCGGGCTACGTCTTCGCCCGGTTCGACCCGATGGAGTTCCAGTCCGCGATCCGCAGCACCCGAGGCGTGCTTCACTTGGTCAGCCGCGACGGCAGGCCGGTCGACGTCGCGCAGGCCGTGATCGACGAACTCAATGCGCTCGGACCCGACGCGACCCTGTCGATGCTCGACGAGGAACTGAAGGTCGGCGCGAAAGCCCGCGTGATCCGCGGCATCTTCACCGGCTCCGAAGGCGAGATCATCCGCCTCGAGTCGCCGCAGAAACGCATCGCGCTGCTCCTCTCGATCCTCGGCTCCGACCAGCCCGTCGAACTCCCGCTCGACGACGTCGAAGGCCTCCCCGACGAAGGCTGATCATCCTACCCCTGCCCCTATCCCCACCCCTTTTCGTCATGATCCTCGACCAACTCTCCGCTTCCGGCGCCTACGAAGGCCTGCACCCGCTCTTCCCGAAGGCTTTCGCCTACCTACGTTCCTTCGACCCGAAGACCGCCGATGGGAAATATGAACTTCAGGGTCAGGATCTGGTGGCCATCGTGCAGCGCTATCAGACCGCCCCTTCGGCCGAAAAACTCTGGGAAGCCCATCAGACCTACGGCGACATCCAGGTCGTCTACCAAGGCCTGGAACATTGCGGCCACGCCGACCAGAAGACGCTCACGGTCACCAAGCCCTACGTACCCGAGAAGGATGTCGAGAAATACGCCGCGCCTTCGGCGCCGTCCGCCTTGCTCACGCTCGGCCGCGGCAACTTCGCCATCTTCCACCCGCAGGACGGCCATCAGCCCGGAGTGCAGATCGGCGGGCCGGCCGAGATCCTGAAGGTGGTCATCAAGTTCCGGCTGAAGGCCTGAGCAGGGAACCTTGCCCCCACGGGAAGGTCGGTTAGGCATACCCTTATGCTGCCCCGCCTCACCCTCGCCTGCCTGGCGCTCATCTGCGCCGGTTCCGTCCGCGCCGAAGACCCCGAACGCGTTCGAGATGTCATCTATGCGAAGCATGATGGCGTCGCCCTGACCATGGACGTCTTCAAGCCGGCCAAGCCCAACGGCGCCGCGGTCATCAAGATCATCAGCGGGGGCTGGAAATCCAACCACAACGGCATCAGCGACGGCACCTGGCCGAGCCACGGTTACACGACTTTCGTGGTCGTGCATGGCACGCAGCCACGCTTCCAGGTGGAAGAAATCGTCGCCGACCTCAATCGGGCGGTCCGCTTCGTCCGCGCCCATGCCGCAGAGTATGGCGTCGACCCACACAAGATCGGCGTCACCGGCGGCAGCGCCGGCGGGCACCTCAGCCTGATGCTCGCGACGCGTGGCGCCCCGGGCCAGCCGACCAAAGACCCCATCGACACCCTGAGCAGCCGACCTGACGCCGTAGCCTGCTTCTATCCGCCCACGGATTATCTCAACTGGTTCGAGCCCGGCGACAACGCCGTCGGCATCGGCAAACTCGCCGAATACGCCCCGGCCTTCGGCGTCAAGGCCACTACGGCCGAAGGCCGTGAGACGCTTGGCCGCGCGCTTTCGCCTCTCTACTGGGTCCACAAGGAACAACCTCCGGTCTATATCGTGCACGGCGACGCCGACCCCGGCGTCTCGGTCACGCAGTCGTTGCGTTTCCTCGCGAAGTGCCACGAGGTCGGAGCGACCTGCGAACTGACGATCCGCAAAGGCGCCGGCCATGGCGGTTGGGCCGAGATGCCCGAGGACGTGAACCGCATGGCCGAGTGGTTCGACCTGCAGCTCCTCGGCAAGCAGCCCGCGAAGGCCTTCAACTTCGACCAATCCACGCTGCCGAGCACGCCGGCCGCCAAGAAGCCGGCGACGAAGAAGTGATGTCGCTTGCCCCGTCCGCCTGATTCGCCGAAATCTCCCTCAACCCCACCCGATGCGCACTCCCCTGCTCCCCCTCCTCGCCTTGGCGCTCACCTGCGCGTTCGGCTCCGCCCAGGACGTCACCCGCACGTCCGACGTCATCTACGCGAAGCATGACGGCGTCGCCCTGACCATGGACGTCTTCAAGCCCGCCAAGCCCAACGGCGCCGCGGTCATCAAGATCATCAGCGGCGGCTGGAACTCCAACCACAACGGCATCAGCGACGGCGGCTGGCCGAAGCACGGCTTCACGACCTTCGTCGTCGTGCACGGCACGCAGCCCCGCTTCCACATCGACGAGATCGTCGGCGACCTCCAGCGCTCGGTGCGCTTCATCCGCGCCAACGCCGAGAAGTTCGGCATCGACCCGAACAAGATCGGTGTCACCGGCGACAGCGCCGGCGGCCACCTCAGCCTGATGCTCGGCACGCGCGTCATCCCGGCGAATCCTAAGGCGACCGACCCGGTCGACCACGTGAGCTCGGAAGTCAATGCCGTGGCCTGCTTCTACCCTCCCGTGGACTTCCTCAGCTGGGCCAAGGAAGGCGACAGCAAGGAAGGCGTCGGCCCCCTGACCACCCGCGCCCCGGCGTTCGGCCCGATCGTCACCACCGCCGAGGGTCGCGACCGTGCCGGCCATGAACTTTCGCCGCTCTTCTGGATCAGCGACAAAACCCCTCCGACCTACATCGTCCAAGGCGACGCCGACCCGCTCGTCCCCGACTCCCAGGCCCGTCGCTACCTCGCCCGCGCCAAGGAAGTCGGCGCCAAGGCCGAGGTCCTCATCCGCCTCGGCGGCGGCCATGGCGGCTGGACCGAAGTGGCTGACGACAACGTCCGCATGGCCGAATGGTTCAGCCTCCACCTCCTCGGCCAGCAGCCGGCCAAGCCCTTCAATTTCGACATCTCCTCGCTCCCGAGCACGCCGGCGCCGAAGAAGCCTGCGAAGAAGTAAGCCGGACGGCCGGGTGATTTACGCTGGCGGGGAAGCCATGCCGTTTCCATAAAGTCGGCATGGCTTCGCCTTGCCGACTCATCCTCGCCCTCGACGTAGAGACCAAGGAGGAAGCCTTGGCGCTCGCCCGCCCGATCGCCGGCAACCTCGCCTGGGTGAAGCTCGGCCTCCAGCTCTTCACGCGCCACGGACCGGGCATCGTCGACGAATTCCATGCGCTCGGCTTCAAGGTCTTCCTCGACCTCAAGTTCCACGACATCCCCAACACCGTGTCGTCCGCGATCAAGAGCCTCAAGGGTCGTCCCTGTTCGCTCCTGACCATCCATGCTTGCGGCGGACCCGAGATGATCGCCCGCGCCGCCGAAGCCGCCAAGGCCACGCTGCCTGACTGCACGGTGCTCGGCGTGACGGTGCTGACCTCTATGGATCAGGCCCAGCTTTCCGCCACGGGCGTCGCCCGCACCCCCGAAGAACAGGTCCGCCTCCTCGGCCGCATGGCCATCGGCGCCGGCATCGGCGGCCTCGTCTGCTCTCCGCTCGAACTCCCGATTCTCCGCCAGGACCTCGGCGCTGGCCCGACGCTCGTGACGCCGGGCATCCGCTACCCCGACGCGGCCGGCGACGACCAGAACCGCGTCATGACGCCGGCCCAGGCCGCCGCCGCGGGCGCCAGCTTCATCGTGGTCGGTCGTCCGATCCTCAAGGCCAAGGATCCGGCGGCCGAGACGCTTCGCATCCGTCGCGACATCGGCGAGATCGCATGAGCGCCGCCGACGACATCCTGGTGCTCCTCGCCGCGGGTTCCGCGCGGCGCATGCAGGCTGTCGTCGACGACAAGATCACCGCGCTCCTCGCCGGCAAACCGGTCTTCGTCCATTCGCTGCAATCCTTCCTGAGCACGGGACTCATCGGCCGCGTGGTCATCACGTATCGCGACGAAGCCCAGCTCACAAAACTGAAGGCCCAGCTCGCGGGGCACGCCCCGGCCGGAACCGTCATCGACTTCGTCCCCGGAGGCGAATCGCGCCAAGACTCGGTCCTCGCGGCGCTCAACACCTGCGAAGGACACAACGGGCTGGTGCACATCCATGACGGAGCCCGGCCGCTGGTTTCACCCGAGGCCATCCGCAAAGTCCGCGACAAGGCCAAGGAGACCGGCGCCGCCATCCTCGCGGGCCGCGCCGCCGATACGGTCAAGATCGCCAAGGCCGACTCGGCTTCGGTCGACACTTCCCCTGATCGCGGGCTCGTCTGGACGGCGGAGACTCCGCAGGTCTTTCGCACGGCTATCGTGCTCAAGGCCTACCGCAAGGTCGCGGAACTCCAGCGCAAGGTCACCGATGACAGTTCGGCCGTCGAATTCGTCGGCCAGGACGTATCGTTGGTCGAGAATCCTTCGGTCAATCTGAAGCTGACGCGTCCGGCGGACTTCGTCCTGGCGGAAGCGATCCTGAAGACGCGCTGAGCGCTCAGTAGCCGGCCTGACGGAGCGCCGCGTCGAGCTTGACCTGGAAGTCGGTGATGTCCTGCGGCGTCGGGCGATACCCGGGCGTCCGCGCGGCCATGCCGGGACGACCCTGATGGTCGATATACCAATCGGCCTTTTCGCCGTCGGAGAAAGTGACGTGGCCGCTGACCATGGCAGGCGGCTGCGCGATCGTGTCGACCTCTACGGTCACGACACCGGCGCCTTGGGCGGCCGGAGCGAGAGCGGCAGCGGCCTCAGCCGGCGCGGCTTCGGCGACAGGCTCCTCGGGCTTCTTCGGCTCTTCCTTTTCGACGAGGGCGAGATTGAGGTCATCCACGAGGAAACGGACGTCCATGTAGGTCATCGAGACGCCGAGCTTGGACGAAAGCTGCTCCTGGATCTGGGAAAGCGTGGCACCTTCGGCCACCCAGGCGGAAACCTTGGAAATCTGTTCGGGAGTCAGTCGGGCCATAGGCGGGTAAAGTGTGGGAGCGTCCGCCGATTTTCAAGCGTCTCGTCGCTTATTCGTTGGAAAAGACGGACCTGCCCGCCAAGTTAGCCCCATGCAGTCCGAGATCCGTTGGCAAAAGCAAGGAGACTTCACCGACATCGTCTACGAGAAGGCCGACGGGATCGCCCGCGTGACCATCAACCGCCCGTCCCGACGCAACGCCTTCACCCCGGACACCGTCGCGGAACTCCTCAAGGCCTTCGCCGACGCGCGCGACGACGCCACGATCGGCGTGGTCCTTCTCCGCGGCGCCAATCCGCAGCATGACGGCAAGTTCGCCTTCTGTGCCGGCGGCGACCAGAAGATCCGCGGCGATAAGAAAGGCGGCTACATGGGCAAGGACGGCGTCCCTCGCCTCAATGTCCTCGACCTGCAGCGCCTCATCCGCTCGATGCCCAAGGTCGTCATCGCCCTCGTGGCCGGCTTCGCGATCGGCGGCGGCCACGTGCTGCACGTCATCTGCGACCTCACGATCGCGGCGGACAATGCGGTCTTCGGCCAGACCGGCCCGAAAGTCGGCAGCTTCGACGGCGGCTTCGGCGCTTCCTACCTCGCCCGCATCGTCGGCCAGAAGAAGGCCCGCGAGATCTGGTATCTCTGCCGTCAGTACGACGCCAAGCAGGCCCTCGAGATGGGCTTGGTCAACACCGTCGTCCCCTACGAGCAACTCGACGCCGAAGGCGTAAAATGGGCGCAGGAGATCCTGACCAAGAGCCCGCTCGCCATCCGCTGCCTGAAGTCGGCCTTCAACGCCGAGCTCGACGGCCAAGCCGGCATCCAGGAACTTTCCGGCAACGCCACCCTGCTCTATTATCTTTCGGAAGAGGGCGACGAAGGTCGCGCCGCTTGGAACGAGAAACGCGCTCCTAACTTCCGCAAATTCCCTTGGCTCCCGTAAACCCGATCCGCGTCACCGAGCGCGCGCAGAAGCTCGCGACCGAGATCCTCCGCCCCGGCGACATCGCCGTCGACGGCACCGCAGGCAAGGGACGCGACACCGCCTGCCTCGCTCAGGCCGTCGGCCCCTCCGGCCACGTGCACGCGTTCGACATCCAGCCGGAAGCCATCGCCTCGACGCATAACCTGCTCGAAGTCGCCGGCCTCCTCGGCCGCGTCTCGCTCCACCAGCGCAGCCACGCCGAGCTCGCCGACGTGCTCACGCCCGACCAGCGCGGCAAGATCGGCGTCGCGATCTTCAACCTCGGTTACCTGCCCGGGGGCGACCAGGACATCATCACGCAGCCGGCCTCCACCGACCGCGCGCTTCGCGCAGCCTTCGAGCATCTCCGGCCTGGCGGCAGGCTCATCTGCGTGGCCTACACCGGCCACCCCGGCGGCCCCGAGGAATCGGACATCGTCCAGACGTTCGCCGAGCAACAGGCCCAAGCCGGACTGCACGTCGAGAAGATCGGCTATTACCCGACCCCGGGTAAGCCTTGGATCCTCGTGGTGAACAAGCCGGCGGCTTGAACTCGCCGCCATTCCTTCCAACCTGCGAAGGATGACGGCCCGACGACGTATCATCCTAACCGGAGCCACCGGGCTCATCGGCAAGGCTCTGTCCAAGCGGCTTACCACCCTAGGTTACGACGTCGTCCCCTTCCGTTCGCGTTATGACGGACCCGGAGGCATGAACCACCTCACCGGCAAGATCGACCGCGAGGGCCTCGAAGGCGCCTATGCCGTCATCCACCTCGCGGGCGAATCCATCGCCCAACGTTGGAATGAAGCCGCCAAAGAACGCATCCTCGCCAGCCGTCGCGACGGCACCCGCCTGCTCGCCACCACGCTGGCAGGGCTGAAGCAGAAACCGGAAGTTTTCGTCTCGATGTCGGGTATTAACCGCTACGGCCTACGCCGGACGGAAATACTGGACGAGTCCGCCGCCGTTTCCGCCGAAGGCTTCCTGCCTGCGGTGACCGAAGCATGGGAAACCGCGACCCTACCGGCCAGCGAGGGAGGCATTCGTACGGTCCTGCTCCGTACTTCCCTCGTACTTTCCTCCACCGGAGGCGGACTGAAGAAGATGCTACCGGCCTTCCGGCTCGGACTCGGCGGCCCGATCGGCGGCGGACGCCAACAGATGAGCTGGATCGGCCTGCCCGACCTGGTCGAACTCATCGTCTGGAGCTTGGATAATCCCCGCGTCCGCGGGCCGCTCAATGCCGTCGCGCCCCAACCAGTCACCCAAGCCGAATTCGCCCGCACGCTGGGCGCCGTCCTGCGCCGTCCGAGCTTCCTCCCGATGCCAGGATGGGCGATCGGCCTGCTCTTCGGCCAGATGGGCCGTGAAACCGTGCTGGGCGACCTCGCCGTCCGACCGGCCGTCGCGCTGGACGGAGGTTTCCGCTTCGCGAAGCCCGACCTTGCCTCGGCCCTCCGCGAGGCCCTCGGGGAATGATTTTGGATTGAAGGAACTAAGGCGGACGGAGATTGTGCGCCCATGGTTCGCGCTGTCTTCGTCTTCACGGTCCTGCTGCTCGCCGGTTGCGACGATGGTTCGCGTGCCGACTCCCGCACCCTCGACGTCGATGATCCGGAATTCCGCCAGGGTCAGACGTTCCATAAGCAGGGCGAGATCCGCAAGGCCCTCGAGTGCTACCTCAAGGTCATCGACAATCGCAAAGGCGCCGCGGAATCGCACCTTGAAGCCGGACGCATGTACCTGGAACTGCAGGATCCGCTGCCGGCGATCTACCACTTCAACCAGTACATCCGCCTCAAGCCGACTTCCGAGCAGGCGAACATCGTGCGCCAGCTGATCAAGACCGCCGAGAAGCAGTTCATGCAGCAGCTGCCCGGACGCCCGATGGAACCCGATGCGCTCGGCGGTTCCGACCTCAACGCCAAGCTCCGCAACCTCCAGCTCGAGAACGAGAAACTGAAGCGCGAGCTGGCCGATTATAATCGCACGCAGAAGGCCCTCGTCCTGCCGCCCAAGACCACGAGCGAGAAGACGCCCGACGCCCCGAAGACCGGAGATGAGCCGGCCAAGCCCCAGCGCTTCCGCCAGTACACGGTCGCCAAGGGCGACACCCTGAACTCGATTTCGAAGAAGACCTACGGCGACACCGCCCATGTCTCGGCCATCTTCAACGCCAACCGCGACAAGATGACGTCGGTCAACAGCCTGCCGAAGATCGGCACGGTGATCCTCCTCCCGGAATAAGCCATGCGCCTGACGCGCATCCGGGCCGCCGACTTCCGCAACCTGACCTTCGCGGACGTCTCCACGGACGCGCCCCGCGTCTTCCTGCTGGGCGACAACGGCCAGGGTAAGACGAACCTCCTCGAGGCCGCCGCCTTGGTCTCGTCGTTCCGTTCATTCCGGACCACCGACATCTCGCCGCTCGTCCGCTCAGGCTGCGTCGAAGCCCGCCTCCGCCTCGACGTGCGCCTCTCGCCCGAAGAGAACGCCGAGATCGAGATCCGCCTGGCGAAAGGCTCGCGGAAGGCGCTGCTCAACGGCACACCCGTCGCTTCCGTCGCCCAGCACCTCGGCCAGTTTCCGACGATCGTCTTCTGCTCCGACGACCTGCGCCTCGTGCGCGGCTCGCCTTCGAATCGCCGTCGCTGGCTCGACGCCGCCATCGGCGGCACCGATGCGGCCTACCTCACCGCCGTCCGCGACTACGGACGCGCGCTCGACGGCCGCAACGCCCTGCTGAAAGCCGACGTCCGCTCCGACGAAGAACTGCGCGCCTTCGAGAAGGCGATGCTCGCGCCGGCGCACCTGATCGCCACGACCCGGGCGCGGATCTTACCCGAACTCGCCGCGACCTTACGTGACGCGTGCGCTCGCGCCGGATTCCCCGACAAAGGCGCCGACCTCGTCTACCAGCCCGACGTCGCCGCCGATCAGCTCTCCGAGATCTGGACGAAGACTCGTGCCGCCGATCTTGCCACTGGCACGACCTTGCGCGGCCCCCAACGCGACGACTTCGGGATGCTGTTCGCCGGCAAGGATGCCTGCGACTACGCCTCCGAAGGCCAGCAGCGCCTCCTTGTCCTGGCCCTCTGCCTCGCCCGCCTCCAACGCGACACCCTGCTCGCCCCGACGCCTCCCGTCATCTTGGCGGACGATGTCCTGGGCGAACTCGACGAGACCCGCCGCCGGGCCTTCTGGAACGAAGTCGGCGAAAAGCATCAGGTTATCGCGACGGGCACCGTTCCCCCGCCTTCCGGCGACTGGCTGACCTACCGGGTGGCCGGGGGAAGCTACCTGCAGGCCTGATTTTGGCGTTGTTTTATGGGAAACTGACCCCTTGGATGGGGGCATGTCGGACTTCCTTCTCTACGCCTCCGTGGTGGCCCTCTTCCTCGTCTGCATCCTCGTGGTCCTCGTGATCCTGATGCAGCGCCCCAGCGCCAACGCCGGCATGGGCTCGGCCCTCGGTGGCGGCGCCGCTGAGACCGTCTTCGGTGGCGAATCCGCCAACGTCCTGTCGAAGATGACCACGACCCTTACCGTCATCCTCTTCATCCTGAGCTTCGGCCTCTACCTCGGCTTCGTCGCCCGCGAAAAGCCGGTCACCAAGGCCCTCGACGCCAAGGCCACCGCCCCGGTAGCCGCCCCCGCCGCTGCTCCGGCTGCCACGACCGCCCCCGCTGCCCCTGCCGCCGCCAAGGCCGCTGCTCCGGCCGCTGCCGCTCCTTCTGCTCCCGTCACCGCTCCGGCCGCCAAGCCCCAGTCCACCCCGGCTCCCGCCGCGACGACTCCGGCCAAGCCTGCCGCTCCGGCTCCGGCCAAGTAAGTCCGAGTGAGAACCCGCCTGCTCAGCCTGTCGGTCCGCTGGGTGGCGTGCCTCCTCACGTTAGGGTCCCTTGCGCAGTCGCGGGTGCCTTCTTCGCCCGACCTCGATAAGCTATCGGCCGAACAGGCGCAGGCTTTCCTCGCCGGGTTCCGCACCTCGCGGCTCAACGGCGACCTCTGCCTGCGCTTCGAGATCGTACATAAGCCGCGCCAAGGAGAATCCCTCCCCGCCGTCCAAGGCACGCTCTGGGCCTCCAGCCAAGGCGAAGCGCAACTGCTACGGGGAGAAATCAAGGACGCCCAAGACAAGCCCTCGCTGAGCTTCCTGACCGTGAAGTCGGCCAAGGAAACGCACGTGTGGATATCCCGTCGCGGAGCGCCCGCCCAGGAACTTGACGACAAAGCCCCGCTGATCCCGCTCGCCGACGGGTTGATTCTCTCGCCCTTCGATCTCCAGCTGCCCTTCACGCACTGGACGACGACGACCTACGTCGGCACCGAACGCCGCCGCCGTCCGGTCCACGTCTTCGATGCGCTCAACCGCGCCGGCCACGAACCCGCGAAGGTCAACTTCGCCATCGACAGCGTCTACGGCGTCCTGATCCAGGCGACCTGCTTCGACACCGACGGCAAGAAGAGCCGCACGACGCAGGTCGAGGAGTTCTCCAAGATCGACGACCAGTGGATGCTGGCCGCGTGCAGCGTGCGTGACGAGAAGACCCGCGACGCCGACCTGCTGCGCATCACCGAAGCCGCCCACGCCGACCGCTTCAAACCCGAGACCTTCGAACCCGGCACGCTTCCCCTCCCCGCCCAGCCCCCGGCCGATTTCAAAAAACTGTGAAGACCACCGTCACCGCGGCACAGGTCGCCCGCTACTGCGACCTCCTCACCAACGGCAAGAACATCGCCGACTTCGAAGGCTCCCGCAACGGCCTGCAGCACAAAGGTACGCGCCCGGTCCGCAAGGTCGGCGCCGCCGTCGACGCGGGCGCCCAGGTCTTCGCCGAAGCCGCCCGACGCGGCGTGGACTTCCTGATCGTCCACCACGGGATGTACTGGCGCCCCGTCTCGCCCGAACGCGAGGTACGTGCGCTACGCAAGGCCGCCCTGAAAAAGACCGGCCTGTCGCTTTACTCCAGCCACCTGCCGCTCGACGCCCATCCGGCCATCGGCAATAACGCGCTCATCGCCCAGGACCTCGGCCTGAAGGTCGTGGATTGGTTCGTGGATTACGAAGGCCTGCCGATCGCCTGCATCTGCCGAGGCATCCCTCGCGCCACGCTGCGCAAACGTCTCAAAGCCTCTTATCCGCAGACCTACAAAGGCATCGAGTTCGGTGCCGCCAAGCCGAAGAAGATCGCCATCCTCAGCGGCAGCGGACGGAGCGCGCTCGGGCACCTCAAGGCCGAAGGCTGCGACACGCTCATCACCGGAGAGCTGCGCGAAGAACATTTCAACGAAGCCCACGAGCAAGGCTGGAACCTCTACCCTTGCGGCCACTACGCCACCGAGACCTGGGGCGTGAAAGCCCTCGCCGCCGCGGTGGCCGCGGAGTTCGGCGTGAAGTGGGAATTCATCCCCACGGGCAACCCGCTCTGATGAGCCGCGGACGGATAGCCCCGACCCCGACCGGCTATCTCCACGTCGGCCACGCGCGTACGTTCGCGCTCGCCGCCGACCGCGCCGCATCGGGCACGCTCGTCTATCGGACCGAAGACCTCGACGCCGGGCGGTGCCGACCGGAGTTCGCCGCCGCGGCGATCGAAGACCTGTGCTGGCTCGGGCTGAAGTGGACCGAAGGACCCGACGTCGGCGGACCGCACGGCCCGTATGTCCAATCCCAACGGCTAACGTGGTTCCGCGACGTCTGGCAACGCCTGCAGGCGACGGGCGCGATCTATCCGTGCGACAAGTCCCGCAAGGACGTCGAACGCAGCCTGACCGCCCCGCACGCCGAGGATGACGCCGAGCCGATCTTCCCGGCCGCCCTGCGCGCCCCGGTCGGCGCCGGCCAAGACGCCCGCGAGCCCGGTCCGACCAACTGGCGCTTCCGCGTCCCGGACGGCGAGACGATCGCGTTCGTCGATGCGTTGCAAGGCCCGCAAGCGTTCGTCGCGGGACGCGATTTCGGCGACTTCCTCGTCTGGCGTAAGGACGGCCTCCCTGCCTACGAACTCGCCGTCGTCGCCGACGACCACGCCATGGGTATCACCGAAGTCGTCCGGGGCGCTGACCTGCTCCTCTCGACGGCCCGTCAGCTGCTGCTCTATCGGGCGCTCGGGTGGGCGGCTCCTAGCTGGGCGCATGCGCCGCTGATCGTCGACGCCGAAGGCAAGCGCCTCGCCAAGCGCAGCGCCGGCCTCTCGATCCGGGAACTCCGCCAAAAAGGAAAGACGCCGGAGGAAGTCCTCATGGCGCCTTTGCGTCAGTTGCTCGGATAAGACTTAAGCGCCCTTCTTCGGGTCGACGGCCGCTTTCGGTGCAGTTGAGGCGCCGGAAGAGATCTTCTCGCGATAAGCCTGGAAGGTCTTGGTCATGGCGGCATCGCCGGCGGAAGCAGCGAGAGCTTCGTCGAGATACTTCAGGGCCTGCTCCTTGGCGGACGGATCGATCTGCAGCAGGATACGGGCCTTGTTGTAATAGAAGACGCCTTTGCGCGGACCGGTGACATCGGCGAAGATCTCGGTCAGCGCGGCTTCGGCAGCCTTGAAATCCTTGGCCGCGATGGCGTCGTTGATCTTCTGGCCGAGGACGCGGCTCTTGGAGGAGCGGGTCGATTCGGCCTTCATCTCCTTTTCCAGCGCCGCCTTGCCTTCGGGCGTATTCTTGAACGAGGCGAGCTTATCGAGGTATTCCTTGGCGGACTGTCCGCCGAAGCCGACGGTCTTGCCGAAGACATCGCCCGACCTGGCGTCGAGCAGCAGCACGGTCGGGAATCCGGTGATGCCGAACTGCTTCGAGAGTTCGGCGTTCTTCGCCTTCAGTTCCGGAGCCTGCGTCTTGGTGCGGGGATAATCCAGTTCGACGAGCACGTACTTCGACGCGACGGCCGCGAACTCGGCGGACATGAAGACGTTCTTATGGAGCGCCTTGCAAGGCGGGCACCAGTCGCTGCCGGTGAAGTCGACGAGCACGGGCTTGTTCTCTTTAACGCCCTGCGCCTTGGCGGCATCGAGGTCGGTGAGCCAGACGGGCTCGGCGGCGAGGGCGGCGACCGCGACGAAGAGCGAGAAGACGGAGGCGAAGAGACGCATGTTATTTCTTCGTGGGAACGGCGACCTTGCCCTTCTTGCCGGCGTCGGTGAACTTGGCGAGATAGGCTTCGGGACCGGTGCCGGGACCATAGCCGGACTGGCGGTTCAGCTCCTTGCCGCCGGCGGAAAGGATGATGACCGTCGGGAATCCGTTGACGCCGAACTTCTTGGACGCGGCCTGGTTCTTCGCCTTCTCGGCGGCCGGCTGTTCCTTCTTCTTCGGGAAATCCAGCTCCACGAGGACGTAATCCTTGGCGAACTTCTCGAAATCCTCGGTCGCGAAGACCTCCTTGTGCAGCATGATGCAATAGCCGCACCAGTCGCTGCCGGTGAAGTCGACCAAGATCTTCTTGTTATCCTTGGCGGCGACCTTCTTGGCCTCGTCGAGGTCGGTCAGCCAGGTGAGTTCGGCGCGCGCCGTGACGGTCGCGAGCAGCATCAGGGTGAGGATGAGCTTCTTCATGGAGATTATTTCTTGTCGGCCGCAGGAGCCTGGGCGGCGGAGACCTGGGCGCGGAACTGCTTGAGCTCGCCGGTGAGTTCGGCGGGGTTTTCGGCGATGATCTCATCGATCACCTTGAGCACGGCGGCATTGTCACCCGGCTTGCAGGCCTGTACGCTGCCCACGCGGGCGTTGACGGAAAGGGTGACCTTGGCGGCGCCGCTGACGGCCTTGTCCTTCAGGAACTTCGCGATAGCCGCCTCGGCGGAAGCCAGGTCCTTCTTCTCGAGATGCGGAGCGAGGAGTTTCTCCAGTTCTTCGCCATAGCCGCGCACGAGGACTTCGTCCTTCTTGCCCTGGGCGAACTTGGCCTTTCCTTCGGGCGTGTTGGCCTTCCGGAGTTCCGCGAGATGAGCGAGGTACTTGGCCGGTCCGCCTTCCTGATAGCCGGTCTGGGCGAACGGCTGGCCATCGGAGTCGAGCAGCATGATCGTCGGGAAACCTTCGATCGCGAACTTCTCTGCCAAGGCCTTGTTCTTGGCCTTCTCCTCGGCGGACTGTTTCTTCTTCTGAGGGTAGTCGAGTTCGACGAGGACGAAATCCTTCGAAACGGCTGAGAACTCCTTCTGGTCGAAGACTTCCTTCTTCAGGCGGATGCACCAGCCGCACCAGTCGCTGCCGGTGAAGTCGACCAGGATCGCCTTCTTGTCGGCCCTGGCGACCGCAATGCCTTCATCGAGGTCGGTCAGCCAGCCTTCGGCGGCGGAAAGAGAAACGACGCTCAGGCAGAGAGCGACGGCGGCGAGGAATCGGCGGGGCATGACTCTAGGAAACGACGACTCCGAAACGAGGCAACCCGCAATCGGCCAACCCTGCGTTGCAAATACGCAGGTTATCCCTCACTTAAGCCCCATGGCCGGCACGCGCATCCTCCTCGTCGACAACGGTTCCTATGAGCCTGACGCGACCTTGGCCCTCCGCGGCTTGGCCAAGGAAGTCGGCCGGCTGATCGGCCAGGAAGTCCGGCCGGTCTCGACGATGCATTCGACGAAGATCGACCCCGCCCTGCTCGGCGGCCAGCCTGCGGTCATCTTCGAACAGGCCGTCCAGCAGGCCAAGGCCGACGGCATCGACGAAATCGTCGTCCTCCCGCTCTTCATCGGACCGAGCCGCGCGATCACGGAGTATCTGCCAAAAGTCTTCGCCGATGCTCAGCCGGGGTCGATGAAGCTGAGCATCCGCGAACCGCTCTTCGGTCCGGAACTTACGGGCATGCTGATCGACAACCTCAGGTCGACCGGCTGGACTAAGGGAAGCGGCACGATCCTCCTCTGTGACCACGGTTCGCCGATTCCCGAAGTCACGCGCTGCCGCGATTTCTTCGCCGTCTCCCTCCGCAACCAACTCGGACTGAAAGAGGACGAACTGATCGCGTGTTCGATGGAACGACGCGAAGGCGCCGAATACGACTTCAACGAGCCGCTGCTCGAGCACGCGCTGCAGGACGCCAAGGGCGACGCCGTGATCCTGATGCTCTTCCTCCTGCCTGGTCGTCATGCCGGAGCCGAGGGAGACGTCGCCACCATCGCCAAGGAGCACGCGCCGGACGATCTTCGCTGGAAGCTCAGCCCGCTGCTCGGCACGCACCCCGCCCTGCCGGCGCTGCTCTTCCGTCGTCATCTCTACTCGCCAGGCTTCAAACTGACCAAGATCGCCGCCATCATCACGGTGGTTTCCGTATGCCTGCTCCCTGCGTTGATCGGCGCGCTGGCCCCTAAAAGCCTAGGCATGCCTGAACGCTTCATGATCTGGGGCGGCGGTGTCGCGACCATCTTCACCGCCCTCTTCTGCTTCCTGAAAGCGAAGGTCTGGAAGAAGGCCTGAACTCAGGCGAACGCCGCGATGCGGCCCATCAGGCCGGCATGACGAGGAGGAGCGACGACCGCGCCGACGACCGCGATGAGCGGCGTGGGCAGCACGGAGACATCGACCTTGCCTGAAGCGAGGTCGGTCAGCGTAGTCAGCACGTCGGACGCGCCGTCCTGCGAGACCTTCGAAAGCAGACGGATCGGGAGATCCTCCTTGGCGCCGGCGGCGATGAGCTTCACGGCGACGGACGGCAGCGACTTCGCGCCCATGTACAGGCAGAGCGTCGCGCCGGTCTCGATGTGAGCCTTCCAATTCTGATCGCTGCCATCGGCGCAATGGCCGGTGAGGAACGTGACAGAGGCGGCCTTGCCACGATGCGTCAGCGGGAACGCGGCATCCGCGCCGGCGGCCGTCGCGGCGGTGACGCCCGGGACGACTTCGAACGGAATGCCATGCGCGGCGAGATGGTCCATCTCTTCGCCGAGACGGCCGAAGACGCCGGGGTCGCCGCCCTTGAGACGGACGATCAGCCCACCCTGGCGAGATTCACGGACGAGGACGGCGTTGATCTCGTCCTGCGTCATCGAGTGCACGCCGCAGCGCTTCCCGACCGGGACGATCTTGGTGGTAGCCGGAATCTCCTCCAGCAAGGCGTCGCCCGGCAAAGCGTCATGGATGACGACATCCGCCTGCTTGAGCAGACGCAGGCCCCTCACGGTGATCAGGTCCGGGGCGCCCGGTCCTGCACCGACGAAGGCCACCCGGCCGATGTCGCAATTTACCATTTATTTAAACTTGACCCCTATTTATGTAATCCTAACCCATCTTATCAAGTATTAAATCATGGACCCTACCTCCGGCAAGCCCCTCGCAAAGAACGAACTCCTGAAGGCCGACAAGCCCGACCTTTCCGGCACGATTCGCGAAACCCTCGCCAACCCTGCGGCTGACCGCTTCAGCGGCGATGACGAGCAGTTCATCAAGTTCCACGGCATCTACCAGCAGGACGACCGCGACAAGCGCAAGGTCGCCAAGGAATACTCCGTGATGGTGCGCACGCGCCAGACCGGCGGCATCGTCCCGGCCGCCCAGTATCTCGTCTACGACGAGCTCTCCGGTCGGTTCGCCAACGGCACGCTCCGCATCACCTCGCGCCAGACCTTCCAGTTCCACGGCGTGCTCCAGCAGGGCATCGGCAGCCTGATCAAGTCGATCAACGAAGCCCTCTCCTCCACCCTCGCCACGTGCGGCGACGTGAACCGCAACGTAACCGCTCCTTCCAACCCTCCCGTCGACGCGATCACCCAGGCCATCGAGGACGACTCCTTCACGCTGACCCGCGCGCTGCTGCCGAAGACGACTTCGTACCACTCCATCTGGGTGGACGGCGTCCAGCTCGACCTCGGTCTCGGCGAGAAGATCGCCAAGGCCCGCGCCTCGGTCGACCAGGCCAACCCGTACATGCCGCCGCCCGCCGACCTCGACGAGTCCGGCGCCCCGACGGACAAGCTCTACGGCAAGACCTACCTGCCGCGTAAGTTCAAGACCGGCTTCGCCCTGCCCCCGAACAACGATATCGACGTCTTCACCAACGACATGGGCTACGTCGCCATCGTCGAAGGCGGCAAGCTCGTCGGCTACAACCTGCTCGTCGGCGGCGGCCTCGGCACCTCCCACGGCAACAAGGCCACCTACCCGCGCCTGGCCGACGTCATCGGCTTCCTCACCCGCGAACAGGTCGTCGCCGTCGGCGAGGCCGTGATCAAGATCCACCGCGACTGGGGCGACCGCACCGACCGCAAGCACGCCCGCATCAAGTACGTGCTGCAGGAAAAAGGCGTCGAATGGTTCAAGGGCGAGCTCGCCAAGCACCTCGGCGCGCCGCTGCCGGCCGCCAAGCCGTTCCTCTTCCTCGGCCAGGGCGACGCCTTCGGCTGGACGAAGCAGTCGGATGGCAAGTGGTTCCTCGGCCTCTTCATCGAGACCGGCCGCGTCAAGGACGCCGGCGACTACAAGCTCAAGACCGCCCTCCGCACGATCGCCGAGAAGTATTCCCCGACCTTCCGCCTCACCGCGACGCAGAACCTGATCCTCTCCGACATCAAGGAAGCCGACAAGGCCGCCATCGAGAAGACGCTGCACGACCACGGTTGCGGCATCGTCTTCAATCCCGGCCTCGTCAAGGGACGCGGCATGGCCTGCCCGGCTCTCCCGACCTGCGGCCTCTCGCTCGCCGAATCGGAACGCGTCTTCCCGAAGATCCTCGCCAAGATCGAGGACGCCCAGGCCGAAGCCGGCTTCCCCGGCGAAGAACTCGTCGTGCGCATGACGGGCTGCCCCAACGGTTGCGCCCGTCCGTACAACGCCGAGATCGGCTTCGTCGGCAAGGCCCCGGGCAAGTACAACCTCATGCTCGGCGGCAACCGCGAAGGCACCCGCCTCGCTCGCCTCTTCAAGGAATCCGTCCCCGCGGACGAGATCCCCGTCGTCGTGGGCGCCCTGTTCCAGCAGTACGCCAAGGAACGCAAGGCCGGCCAGGCCTTCGGCGACTGGGCCGATCAGGCCGCCATCTGGCCCGCCGCTCCTGCTGCCTAAGCCAGTCGATGGCCGACCTCGACCCAGCCCGCATCCCGGAACTCGACGCCCGTCTCTCGACGCTGGCGCCGTTGGACCGTCTGCGCTGGGCCTACGAGACCTTCGGCGCCCGAGCCGGCATCGGCACGAGTTTCCAGCCCGCCGGCGTGGTCATCCTGCACCTCGCCAAGACCGCCGGGCTGCCCATCCGGGCCTTCACGCTCAACACCGGCCTGCTCTTCCCCGAGACGCTTGAATTCAAGGCCAAGCTCGAAGCCCACCTCGGCATCAAGGTCGAGGAAGTGCTCCCCGCGCAGACCGTCGAACAGCAGGCAGCCCAATACGGCGCCGAACTCTGGAAGCGCGACCCCGAGAAGTGCTGCGAACTCCGCAAGGTCGACTCCCTCGGCAAGAAGCTCTTCGACCTCGACCTCTGGATCACCGGCATGCGCCGCGACCAGAGCGCCGAACGGTCCGTGACCCCGCTCCTCTCGCTCGCCGCGCGTCCCGACAACTCCGACGTCTGGAAGCTGAACCCGCTCGTCGACTGGAGCCGCGACCAGGTCTGGGGCTACCTCAAGGAACACGGCCTGCCGCACAACGTCCTGCACGACCGCGGCTACCGCTCGATCGGCTGCCTCCCTTGCACGCTACCCACCTCCGGCGGCGACGAACGCGGCGGACGCTGGCCCGGCTTCGAGAAGAAGGAATGCGGCCTGCACACGCGAACCAAGAAGTAAGCCTCCGGTCATCCTTCATCGTTCAACCGACTCTCCATCCTTCATCCGTCTTTCATTCAGCCAATGTCCCGCAACGCCCAAAACGACCACCTCACCCGCCTCGAACAGACGTCGATCCACGTCTTCCGCGAAGCCTTCGCCAACTTCCGCTCCGTCTGCATGCCCTGGTCCATGGGCAAGGACTCCAACGTCCTCATCTGGCTCGCCCGCAAGGCGTTCTGCGGCAAGATCCCCTTCCCGCTCCTGCACATCGACACGACCTACGAATTCCCGGAGATGTATGAGTTCCGCGAGAAGGCCAAGGTCATCCACGGCATCGACCTGATCGTCCGCGTCAACGAGGACGCCATCCGTCGCGGCATCGGCTACGCCACGCACGACCCGGTGACCGTCACGCACGAGCTCAAGACCGTGCCGTTCAAGGCCGCGATCGACGAATTCAAATGGGACGCCCTCGTGACAGGCATCCGTCGCGACGAAGACCCGACCCGCGCCAAGGAGCGCTGGTTCTCCCCTCGCTCCGCCGAAGGCAACTGGGACTACAAGGACCAGCCGCCGGAATTCTGGGGCCAGTTCGCCAGCTCCGCGCCCGACGGCGGCCACGTCCGCGTGCAGCCGCTCCTCGAATGGACCGAACTCGACATCTGGGAATACATCCGCCGCGAGAACATCCCGAACCCGACCCTCTACTTCGCCCGCAACGGCAAGCGCTTCCGCTCCCTTGGCTGCCACCCGATCACGCACCCGGTCGACAGCCCTGCCAGCAACATCGACGAAG
>CAIWNE010000091.1 GCA_903913915.1 uncultured Opitutia bacterium | reverse complement strand
GTCGCCGCGGGCGGTCTTCAGCTGGGGCTGGGTGGCAAATTGGATGAGGGGATGGTTGCTCATGGCTGGTGTTCTTGGTCTTTCATCAGGTCCGGTCTGCGTTGCTTTGTCTTCTCTATTTGCCTTTCCCGACGCCATTTTTCGATTTCGGCGTGGTTTCCTCCTAGGAGGACGGGGGGCACCTCGAGACCATCATAAACAGCGGGTCGGGTGAACTGCGGAAAGGCGAGCAACTTGCCGTTGTAACTATCCCCCGTCAAGGAGTTTTCCTCCCCGAGTACGCCGGGGATCTGCCGGCCGAGGCAATCGACCAGGACGCAGGCGGGCAAAGTGCCGTTCGTAAGCACGTAATCGCCGATAGAGACCTCCCGGGTGACCTTCCGGTCCCTGAAGCGCTGGTCGATCCCCTCATAATGGCCCGAAATGAGGATAAGGTGGCTCTTTTGGGCCAGTTCCTTGGCCAGCTTATTGGTCAATTGTTCACCATCCGGGCAAAGATAGACCACTTCGCAGTCCGGCGTGGCCAGGGCGTCGACCGCATCGAAGAGGGGTTGGCAGGTCATCAGCATGCCCGGTCCGCCCCCGTAAGGCATGTCGTCGACCTTGCGGTGCTTATCTTTGGAGTAGGCGCGAAGGTCGTGGGCCTTGAAGGCGATCAGGCCCTTGTCGATGGCCTTGCCGATGACGGACTCCTGGAGGAAGCCGTCGGCCATGGCCGGGAAGAGGGTGACGAGGTCGATGCGGATGGCCACGGTGAACGCGACCATCCAACAGCCGAAAGCCCGCCGAGGGCAAGCCGTCCCTGCGTCCGCTTACTTCTTCTTCGCGGCCGGCGACTTCGGCTTGGCGTCCGCGCGCTGGTCCATCTTCACGCCCGTTTCGGCGGGGACAGGCTGTCCGACCTTCTCGACGTCGGAGGTGTAGAGGTAGCGCCACACGTCATCTTGGAGGAATTTGCCGGAGGCATCCTTGGGAGAGCCCTTGCTCGGCGTCACGTAGCCATGGCCGCGCGCGGCCTGCTCTTTGTCGGTGCCCTTGAGCGGTGCGTCGGTGATGAGGCGACGCGAGTATCCGTAAGGAGCTTTCTCCTTCTCGGTATTCACGATCGGTCCGAACTTGTTGAGGCCCATCAGCAGCCAGGAGCGAGGGTAGTGGTCGCCCGTCCAGCCGCCATCGAGCACGTGGCTGTAGCCGAAGAAACGGTTCTTGGGCGTGGCCGAGGGGCCGGCCTGCCAATCCTCGAGGTTATCGCGAGGGCCGCAGAGCATCACGACGCGCGCGACCTTCTGGTGCAGGCCGAAGCGGGCGGAGGAGGTGGCGCCATGCGACGAGCCGGAGATGATGATCTTCTCCCATTCGAGGCCCTTGCCGTCCTTGGTCAGGAAAGTCTCCCACTTGCCCTGCGGGTGGGTCTTGGCGAGGTGCTTCACGAACTGGAAGGCGCGTTCCTGCATGCAGTCGGGCAGGGGGATGTCGATGTCCTTGCTGGCGTCGACGCCGGCGGTGGCCTCGAGGCGGATGTTGCCGAGATGCTGGGGGTCGTCGGCGGGCTCGGTGTTGAGCTTGCCGAACCAGCCGTTGGCGTAGCTGACCTGGAGGTAGTGGAGGCCGTAGCTGTTGAGGAGTTCGGCCTGGACCTGGTTGAAGCCCATCAGCCAGATGACCAGTTGCCCGCGGGGCGCGACGCGCGTGTCGACCGTGGCGACCTCGGTGTCGGCCGGCTTGCCGCCCTTCTCGAAGACGAAGTCGATCTCGGGGTGGGGCTTGCAACGCTTGTCGATCTCGCTGGCGCGGGCCTTGAGCTGGTAGGCCTGCGGCTTCGGGTCGTTGAACTTCAGCGGGGCTTCGGCGGCGAAGGACGCGACGAGGCCGAGGAGCAGGCAGGCGAGGGCGGAACGCATGGGGATGCGTCCTTGATGTCCGCGCGTCCGCGCGTTGGCAAGACCGACCGCTTACTTCGGCAGCTTGGCGTCGACGTAATCGAGGGCTTTCTCGACCGTCTCCTTGGGGGCCCATTGGTGGCCGCCTTCGAATTCGAAGACCTGCAGGCGGTCGCCCTGCGTCTCGCGCAGGGTCTTGATCTCGCCGCGGTTGGGGTCCTTCTTCCCCATGGTCAGCGCGACGGCGGGGATCTGCACGCCGCGGAGGCCCTGGATGCCGTTGTCGAGCGTGCCGACGCCGGCGCCTTGCAGCACCACGCCGCCGAAGTTGTCGCCGATGCTCACGAAGACGGAGCTCGCGCGCGACCCGCCGGAGAAGCCGGTGCAGACCTTGCGGCCTTCGCCGATGCGGAAGCGCTTCATGACGTCCTGGTTCGCGGCGAGGAAGTTGCCGACGCTCGGATCCCACGGGCCGTTCTTGGATTCGTCGAGGAGGATGGCGATGTAGCCGTGCTTCTTGATCCAGTCGGCCATGTTGCCCATCGACGCGTTGCCGCCGGGCGAGGCGATGAAGATCACCGGCCAGGTCTTGGTCGTGTCGCCGTGATAACCCTTGGGCAGCACGACGCGGTAGTGATAGATGCCGGCGTACTTGGAGTAGCCGCCGTTGTGGTCGCAGGCGATGCGGGTCTCGACGCCTTCCTTGATGACGAGGTCCGCCGGGGTCGTCTTGGGCGCAGGGGCCGCTGGTTCGGCGGCGCCGACGACGGCGGAGAGCAGGACGAGGAGCAGGACGGGGTACCGGCGCATGACCAAAAGGGGTAGCCCCATTCCGAACGAGGGCAAGCGTGGTTGCGGCTTGGAAGCGACCTCGGCTTGCTCCATAGCCTTACGCCGTGTCCCGTGCCGTCGCCCCAGTCCCCGTGCTCGAAGTCTCCCGCCTGCGCATCGCGCGCGAGGACAAGGTGATCCTGCGCGGACTGAGCTGGCGCGTGGAGCCTGGCCAGCATTGGGTGATCCTCGGCCCGAACGGTTCCGGAAAATCCTCGCTGCTCGCGGCGCTCACGGGATATTTCGCGCCGACCTCTGGTTCGCTCTCGGTCCTCGGCGAGACGTTCGGTCGCAGCGACTGGCGCGAGCTGCGTCGTCGTATCGGCCTCGTGGGGCCTTCCGTCGCCGCGATGATCCAACCCGCCGAACCGTCGCTCTCCGTCGTGGCCGGCGGCGTCGACGGGCTCATCAATCTCTGGCGGCGCCCGAAGCCCGCGACGCTCGCGCTCGCTCGTCGTCTGCTCCGTCTGCTCAAGGTCGGCGGACTCGCCGCGCGGCCGTGGGGGCATCTCTCTCAGGGCGAACGCCAGCGCGTGCTCATCGCCCGCGCCCTGGCTTCCGATCCGGCGTTGCTGATCCTCGACGAATCCTGCGCCGGCCTCGACCCGGTCGCCCGCGCCGAGTTCCTGTCTCTGGTGAGGCGCCTGCCGAAGCTCAAGCCTGGCCTGGCCATCGTGTTCGTCACCCACCACGTCGAGGAGATCCTTCCGACGTTCACGCACGCGCTGCTGCTGCGGAACGGGTCGGCCCTCGCCGCCGGCAAGATGGGCGAGGTCCTGAAGCCCGCGGCGCTGACGAAGCTCTTCGGCCGCAAGGTGCGTCTGGCCAAGGGCCGGGACGGATGGTCTCTGGGCGTCGCCGGCAGATAGGCGGCGGGGCGGTTTGACCGCTTTCGACTTCCCCTTAACCCCTGCTTCGTCCTACTTCATCCTCCTTCGCAATGCCCTCGCCGTTCGACAACCTTCTCCCTCGCTACGACGCCGTCGTCATCGGCGCCGGCCTCGGCGGGATGACCGCGGCGAACAACCTCGCGAAGTTCGGCCGCAAGGTGCTCCTCCTCGAGCATCACTACCAGCTCGGCGGCCTCGCCACGTTCTTCAAGCGCGCCGGCGGCCACGTCTTCGACATCTCCCTGCACGGCTTCCCGCACGGGATGATCAAGTCCACGCGCCGCTACTGGACCAAGGAGATCTCGGACCGCATCCATCAGCTCACCGACGTCCGCTTCATCAACCCGGACTTCGACGTCCGCACGACCTTCGACCGCGCCGACTTCACGCGCATCCTCATCGAGCAGTTCAAGCTGGCGCCGGAGACCGTCGAGGCCTTCTTCGCGCACCTGCGCGAGATGAACTACTACGACAACGACCCGCGCACCACGCGCCAGCTGTTCGAGCAGTTCTTCCCGGGCCGCCCGGACGTCCAGCGCCTGCTCCTCGAGCCGATCGCCTACGCCAACGGCTCCACCCTCGACGACCCGGCGATTACCTTCGGCATCGTCTTCTCGAACTTCATGTCGAAGGGGGTGTTCATCTTCCAGGGCGGCACGGACACCATGATCAACCTCATGACGGCCGAGATGAAGGCCAATGGGGTCGACATCCGCCGCAACGTGCTCGTCGAGAAGGTCCACGTCGAGAAGGACGCCTCCGGCCGTCGTCGCGTCGTGGGCGTGAAGCTGCGCGGCACGCGCCTCGGCGAGGAAGCCGAAGTTGCCTGTTCGACGGTCGTCTCGAACGCCAACATCAAGGACACCGTCCTGAAGATGGGCGGCGAGGCCGCCTTCGAAGCCCCGTTCCTCGAGGAGGCCCGCAAGGTCCGCGTGAACACTTCTTCCTGCCAGGTCTACATGGGCGTGCGCGAAGGCGAGACCATCCCGCATATCGGAGACCTCGTGTTCACCTCAGAGGCCAAGCCGTTCTCGAGCCAGGAGCTCGTCGACTTCCACACCACCTCGCGCACCTACTCGGTCTATTATCCGGACACCCGTCCGCATACCAAGAAGCCGCATTACGCGATCGTCACCTCGATCAACCAGAAATTCGAGGACTGGGCCCAGCTCTCCGAGGCCGACTACGCGACGCATAAGGCGCGCGTCATCGAGGAGTCCTTCAAGGGCCTCGAGAAGTTCATCCCCGACATCCGTTCGAAGGTGGACCATGCCGAGGCCGCCACCCCGCGCACCGTGCAGCGCTACGTCCGTCACGTCGGAGGCACCTCCTTCGGCACGAAGTTCGAAGGCCTCAAGGTCTCGATGGCCCTGCCCGAGCAGGTCGGCGGCTTCTATCATGCAGGCAGCGTCGGCATCATCATGTCCGGCTGGCTTGGCACCATCAATTACGGCGTGATCGTCTCGGCCAAGGCCGACGCCTACCTGCGCGATCCGAACGCGAATCCGCTCGGCGACGCCGCGGCGAGCGCGGGCGTCTGAACCTTCTCAGGCCTTCGGCGCGAGGTCGCTGACCCAGCCGACGACGTAACGCTGCAATCCGGAAGACCAGCCGTAGTGGATGCGCAGGCGCTTGCCCGCGGGATCCGGCTTGGAATCGATCGTCGCGTTGAGGCAGATCTTCTGGTCCGCGTGGACCACGACCACCGCCGCCTTGCCCGTCAGGCCCTGGCGCGTCGGGTGGCGCAGGTGCGGCGGGATCTCGTCACCGTCGCAAGCGCTGCCGATGCCGCCCTCCATCCGGACCATGCGCATGAAGTCCAGCGCGCGCATCGCGGCGTGGATATGTTCGAAGCAGTCGAATTCGCATGCGAAGCCCGCATCGACGGCCGACTCGAGGATGAGGTGGTCGGCCATGCTCGGCATACGGGCCGCCCAGGCGAGGAAGTGGCCGACGTTGGGTTGGTGGCCGGCGACCGAGTGGCCCATCACTTCCTGACGCGGACGACGCACCTTGGCTTCGACGAGTTCCGGACCGAAGGCGGCGACGACCGATTGGACGACCGCCTTGTCCGCGGCGCGGAAATCGATCGTGACCTCGGTGGTGTTTCCCGTGAAGGCGGCCAAGGCGGTCTTGCTGACCGCGAGGCGCACGTGAAGGTCGCCGTGCAGCTCCGGTCCGCTCAGGCGGACGGATTCCTTGACCGAGGGCAGGACGAAGAGCGGAGGCAGGGAGGTTTCGGAGCAGACGCGATCCTCCAGCCGGGCGCGGATGACCGCCGGCGGAAGCGACGTGTCGAAGCGGCGGCGGAGGAGCGGGCGAGGGCGGGTGGGCGGAGAGGAGCGGCGTTTCATGGGTGGGTGTTTTAAAAGGAAGAGAGGGCGTCCCTGCCGTGCGGTCCGTGGTGAAACGGCGCGCGGCTGGAATGGTGAACAATAGAATGGAGGGAGCGGACAGGGACGCCGGGGTGGGCGGAGAACTGGCCGAGGACGCTACTATGCCCGGCCGCCGACGGTTGTCCAGAGGGTGGCCGGCGGTTTTCCGAAATAATATAACCCGCCGATTTGCGGGGGAATCGAGGGGCGTCTCCGGGGATATGCCCGACCCGGTCGTTTAGTCCAGCAGGTAGGCCCGGAGGAAGAGGATCGTGGCCTCGAACTGGTAGTCCGCGTTGGTCTTCTTCACGAAGCCGTGGCCCTCGTCCTTGGCCATCACGTACCAGACCTTCCCGCCGTTGGCCTTCACGGCGTCGCGCATCCGTTCGGCTTCGGTGACGGGCACGCGCGGGTCGTTCTTCCCCTGGATGATCAGGAGCGGCGCGCGGATCTGGTCCGCATGGTTGGCGGGGGAGATGCGGTCGAGGAAGGCCTTCACCTCCGGCTTGCGCTCATCGCCGTATTCCATGCGGCGGGCGCCGCGACGGTAGTCCGAAGTGTCGCGCAGGAAAGTCGCGAAGTTCGCGATGCCGACGTTGTCCACGCCGCATCGGAAGCGGTCGGCGTAGTTCACGAGGCAGGCCAGGCTCATGAAGCCGCCGTAGCTGCCGCCGTAGGCGGCGACGCGCCGACCGTCGAGGCGGTCGGACTTCGCCACCCAGCCGAGGATCGCGCCGACGTCCTTGATCGCATCTTCCCGCTTCAGGCCGTCGTCCAGGGCGAGGTACTTCCGGCCGTAGCCGGTGGAGCCGCGGATGTTCGGATAGACGAGCGCCACGCCGAGCTCGTTCAGGAAGAAGTGGAACGTACCGCGGTAGCCGGGCCGGGACTGGCCTTCGGGGCCGCCATGGAAGATCATCAGGACGGGCCGCTTGCCGGGGAATTTCTTCGGATCCGGCGGATAGACGAGCGCCGGGATGCTCACGCCGTCGAAGCTGGCGACGCGCGTGATGAAGGGCTCCGGATTCGGGATCTCCTTCTTCGGCTTCGAGGTGCGGCTTGTCCAGCGCGTGACTTCGCCTTTGTCGAGGTCGGCCGACCAGGCGTCGTTCGCGGAGTCCTCGCTGTTCAGCGTGAACCCGACCTCGTGGCTCCCCGGACGGAAGGCGAGGTTGCTCAGCACGCCGGCCTTGAGCTTCGGTGCGGCCAGCGGCCGGCCCGTGCCGAGGTCCCAGCAACGCAGTTCGGAGAAGCCTTCGACGTTGAAGGCGACGACGAGGCGCAGGCCGTCTTCGGAGACGACGAGTTCCTCTCCGTCCCACGCGGGGCCTTCGGTCAGCTTGCGGAGCGCGCCGGTCGCGAGGTCGATGCGCGTCGGCGTCAGGAAGTCCGCGTCGAGCGTGGACAGCGCATAGACGGCCTTGCCGCCCTCGCCGTAGGTCGCCTGGGTGAAATAGCTCTTGCCGGTCTTCGGCGTGACCTGGGTCTTCTTCGCGGTGGCGACGTCCATCGTCCAGAGTCGGCTCTCTTCCAGGCCCATCGACTGGCGGAGCAGCAGCTGCGTGCCGTCGGGCGACCATTCGACCGGTCCCCATCCGGGCGAAGCGCCGGTATGGACGATCCGTTCGGCGTAGGGCGCACGCGCTTCGAGGATGACGATGTCGCTGTCCTTTCCGTTGCGCCGGTTGGTGGCGAAGGCGATCCGGCGGCCGTCGCGCGACCAGCAGGCCTCTATGTTGCGTGACTTTCCGTCCGTGAGGCGCGTCGGCTGGGCCTTCGCGTCCGCGGTGTCCTTGAGGAAGAGCTGGTAGTTCTCGTCGCCGCCCACGTCGGCGGAATAAAGCAGCAGCGACCCGCCGGGCTGCATCTGTCCGGACTTCACCGGTTCAGGGCCGCCGGTCAGGGCGACGCGTTTCGCCAGCGGGGCGGCCATCGCGTGGAGATGCGTGGCGTCGCCGATCCGGGTCGTGACGATCGCCTCGCGCCCCGTGGAGCGCCAGCCGCGGAAACTCGCGCCGCCCAGGTTGAGGTAAGGGGTGAGCTCGGCGGTGAGCGCGGCGGGGACGGGCGGGACGCCTTCCGCGACGATGTTGGACGGCACCGCGGCGCGGCCGGCCGCGGCCAGCAGGCAGAGGAGGGTGGCGAGCAGGGAGGGGCGGCCCATGTCGTATCTTTATTATGACAAGCGGGAGGCAGTCCAACCCGATATGCGGCTCGACCTCCGCCGCCGGCGGATTAACCCATCCTCATGTCCCGCTCCCTGCTGCTCGCCTTCGTGCTGCCCTTCGCGCTTTCCGCCGCCCCGGAGAATTATCCCGTCAGCGCCCCGGTCGCCCCGGTGCCGCATCCGGCCGCGGACGCCCCGGGCTTCGTCCCGCTCTTGAACGGTAAGGACCTCGCCGGCTGGCGGACCAAGGGCAACTGGGTCTATGATGCGGATGGCACCGTCACGCTGAAGCCTCGTGCGGGCGAGACGGGCTGGAAGCGTTTCGACGCCTATCTCTTCACCGAGCGCAAGTATCGCGACTTCGTCCTCGACCTCGAATTCAAGATCGAGCCCACGGGCAACTCCGGAGTCTTCTTTTGCGTGGCCGACCCGCTGGATCCGGTGACCAAGGGCATCGAGCTCCAGATCCTCGACACCTACGGGTTGGCCAAGCCCGGCCACCACGACTGCGGCGGCATCATCCGCGCGATGGCTCCCTCGAAGAACATGGTGAAGGCGGCCGGCGAGTGGAACCGCTACACGCTCACGCTCAAGGACCGCCATCTGACCGTCGACTTCAACGGCGAGCGTACCATCGTCCTCGACCTCGACAGTTCTCCGATGAAGGACCGCCCGGCCGACGGACACGTCGGCTTCCAGGACGAGGCCAAGCGCGTCTGGTACCGCAACGTGCGGATCAAGGAACTGAAGTAAGCCCGGACCTCAGCGCAGGTCCTTCCAAGGGGTCTCGCCGCTGACGTCGACCATGAAGGGCCCCTTGCTCGCGCCGGGCGAAAGGATCGCCAGGATCGTCGCGTCGGCCTTCGAGGCGTTGAACGTCGCGTGCACGATGCCCGCGGGGATGTGCGCGGCGTCGCCGGGCTTCAGGACTCGCTTCTCCTTCTCGACCCATTGCTCCACCTCGCCGGCGAGGACGTAGATCATCTCCTCGAGCTCGGGGTGCGTGTGGAAGGCGTGGCCCTCGCCGGGCGGCAGGGTCGCCTCGCAGACCTGCAGGTCTTTCGCGCCGGTCAGTTCCGGACGCGTCAGCCAATAGTTGGTGCGTCCTTTGTAATCTTCTTTGACGGCCTCGGCCTTGGTCACGAAACGCAGGGGTTTGCTCATGCAAGACACCTACGCCCGTAGCGGGAGGGAGCAAGCCCGAGGGGCCGGGCGTTGACAGGAGGGAACTCCGGGGCGAAAAGGATGTACCCTCCAGACACCCCATGAAACGCACCCTGTCCCTCCTCCTCGGGCTTTCCCTGCTCGGCGCCGCCTCCGTCGTCGCCCAGGAAGCCAAGAAAGAAGCCCCCAAGAAGGCCGCCGCCCCCGCCGTGAAGCTGCCGGTCCAGCCCGCCGACGTCGCCGCGCCCAAGCTCGGCAACGACGGCCAGATCCAGCCCGCCTTCGCCAAGGCGCATGAGTCCTTCGTCGCGATCGCGAAGAAGGGCGAAGCCCAGGTCGTCTTCCTCGGCGACTCCATCACCGCCGGCTGGAACGGCCAGAAGGCCCTCTTCGACAAGGAGTATTCCCAATACAAGGCCGCCAACTTCGGCATCGGCGGCGACCGCGTCCAGCACGTGCTCTGGCGCGTCGAGAACGGCGAGTTCGAAGGCATCAAGCCCAAGGCCGTCGTGCTGATGATCGGCACCAACAACTCCGGCACCGCCGAGAATTCCCCCGAGCAGATCGCGGCCGGCATCAAGAACATCATCGAGGCCATCCACAAGCGCACCCCGGACACCAAGGTCCTCCTCCTCGCGATCTTCCCCCGCGGCGAGAAGGAAGACCCGAAGGCCAACCCCGGCCGCGCCAAGAACCAGGCCGTCAACGCGATCATCGCCAAGCTCGACGACGGCAAGAAGGTCCACTTCTTCGACATCGGGCAGAAGTTCCTCAAGCCTGACGGCACCCTGACCGTCGAGATCATGAAGGATCGCCTGCACCTGACCGCCGCCGGCTACCAGATCGAGGCCGACGCGATCCGCGAGAAGCTCGCCTCGCTCGTCAAGTAAGCCGCCGGGCGTTCGAAGCAAAGGGCCGGGCCTCGGAAGAGGGCCGGCCCTTTTTGCGTCCGCCTTACTTGCCCCAGCCGGCCGGCAGGTCAGGCAACGTCGCCGTCAGGATCTCGTGGATCGCCACGCGCTCGTCCTCGGCCAGATGACCGAACGCAGGGGAGGGCGGGAAGGCGCGCAAGCCGGCGGAGAGGCGCAGCAGCACGTCGTCTCGCAGGTCCTTCGGCAGGGTCGCGAAGCTCTGAGAATAGATGAGCGGGCTGCAACGATAGCGGAAGAGCCGCGTCTTGAGTTCGAGGTCGCGCAGCGAACGTCCTTTGGCGTCGGGCTTGCGGGTCTTGGCATAGGCGGAGGCGAAGACGCCGTCGCTCCGGATGCCTTCCGCCGGCCAGGGGGCCTCGTCGCGGCAGAGCAGGGCGTCGAGGATCTTCTCCGCCTGGCTGTCGAACACGACGCGGCACGACCCCTGCGGCGGCGCGTCTTTCGGCAGGCCGAGGATCTCGCGCATCGCCGGCCAGCGATGGAGCGCGATGCGGGCGTCCTGGTTGGCCGTCGAGAGCACGTTGTGCACGTGCACCTGATGGTCGTGCATCAGCATCGGGATGATGTCGCTGGTCTTGAGCAGGTAGCGATGCGTGTCCACGACGCCGTCGAGCGTGGCGAGGTTGCGCGTCGGCATCGCGTTAGGGCCCTCGAAGTCCTCGACCTTCTTGCCGGTCAGGTTCGCGCGATGCTGGAAGGGGTCCGCGGTGCCCGTGAGGTACCAGCCGCCCCAGCGTTCGGCGAGCGGCGTGGACGGGGCGATGTTCGACCCGCCGGATCCGCTGAGCGGTTCGCCGTTGGCGTCCGGGAACACGGTCCGCGTGCGCAGGGACGGGGTATGCTCATGGCGCGAGTGGCAGAGCAGGCAGTCGCCGCTGCGTTCCAGCAGGGGTTCCGACTTCGACGCATGCTGGTCGAACAGGTAGAAGGTCGTGCCGAGCCTGGCGTCGAAGACGGAGACTTCGAACGAGCCGGTCACGGACCAGCCGACGTACGCTTCGTCGGAGAAATAGAGGACGCGGGGGGTCTCCGGATTGATCAGGTCGCGCTGCAGGCTGGTCTTGCTGAACACGAAGATCTGCGACTCGACGGGCACGCCCAGCTCGTCGAGCAGCCACTTGAGCCGCTTCTTGGCGGGCATGGAACGGATCTCGTCGGCGCGGCTTTGGAAGGCGGCGTTGATGGCCGTGGCCCGGTCGTTGGTCTGGGTGGCCGAATAATTGATGGGCGGCTCCTCGAAGGGCTCGACCTGCTGCGCCAGGCAGACTCCGGCCGCCGGCCCCATCAGGCCGAGGAGAAGCAGTCTGCGAAATGGAGAGGACACGCCGTCCATTATGGCGTGCCCTCTTTTAGACACAAGGCCGGGTTATCGGCGGATACCCAGGAACATCTTGCGCAGGGCGGCGGCTTCGATCTGGCGGATGCGTTCGCGGGAGACGCCGTGACGCTGGCCGATGGCGTCGAGGGTATGCTCTTCGCCGTCAAGTCCGTGGCGAAGGCGGATCACCTCGAGTTCGCGGGGCGTCAGCTGGGCCAGGACTTCCTTGAGCGCGTCGAAACGGTCCGACTTCTCGGCGTGGTCGACCGGCCGGCCGGCCTCGTGGTCGGGGAGCGTATCGCCGAAGGTCGTCTCGCTTTCCTCGCCGATCGGCGCGTCGAGCGACTGTCCGTACTGCTGGTAGCTGCGGAGCTCGGTGACCTTGTCGGCGTCGCCGCCGATCACCTTGGCGACTTCTTCTTCCGTCGGCTCACGGCCCAGTTCCTGGAGCAGCGCGGCTTCGGCCTGACGGAGCTTGGACAGCTGCTCGTGCAGGTTGCGCGGCAGGCGGACGGTGCGGCGCATGAAGTTGAGCTCGCGCGTCACGGCGCTGCGGATGCCCCAGAAGGCATAGGTGCTGAAGCGATGGCCGAGGTCGGCGTCGAATTCGCCGGCGGCGACGCGCAGCGCGAAGGTTCCGGCCGAGATGAGGTCCATCATCTCCTCGCGGGGCACGCGCATCCGCTTGGCGGCATGGTACGCGAGACGCAGGTTGCAGTTCACGAGCTCCGTGAGCGCAGCTTGGGCCGTGTCGCTCAGGGTGCCGTCGGCGGATTTGCCGGACTTGATGGCGCGGCCGAGACGCAGTTCCTCGGCTGCGCCGAGGCGAGGCCAGCTGGCGGCCTGGTTCAGGAACACGGTCAGGCTGTCGGCCTCACCTCGGCGATCCGGGGAGGTTTCGACGAGGCTGACCTGGATTTCGCCCAGGGCGGGGAGGTCGGAGCGGAGGAGGGAGGTGAGGGCGTCGGGCTTGGCGGTGCGGGGGGTGATGTTGTTGATCATGTGGAAAATGAAAGGGGCCTGTATATATAGGGGCGAAAAAGGGGGTCTGACGGCAGGTGTTTTCGCAAAAGATTGCCTATCAACAGAATAAAAACGTATAATATTTTCTTAAGGGGTGGTCTGACCGGGGGTTCGGCGACCCGCCGAGGGCTCGGCAGGGCATACTATGCCCAAGATCGCGGGTTCGTCAAAGGGGGTGGCGGGGATTGGCTGTCATAGTTATAGGTTGGACAGGGCAGCCGTGAGTTTTGGATGGGAACGGCCGCATCTTTGGGGAGTCTATAGGGCTTACCCCTCGTCCCCTCTTTAATATCATGAATACGATCCGTCTTCTCCTGGCCGCCCTCGCTGTCGTCCTTGTCGGCTGTCAGTCTGCCGACACTCCGGCCTCCGCCCCGAAGGCGGCTCCGGCGCAATACGTCTTCTATGTCGGCACCTCCGGCGCCGGCGCCCAAGGCGTCCTCCGTTGCACGCTCGACGGCCAGACCGGCAAGATCTCCGCTCCGGTCGTCGTGGCCGAGGCGAAGTCCGCTTCCTACCTGGCGCTCAGCCGTGATTCGAAATTCCTCTACGCCACGGCCGAGGCGGCCGAAGGCGCCGTCGCGTCGTATGCGGTGGAGGGAGACAAGCTGCGCCTGCTTAACACCGAAGCCTCCAAGGGCAAGGGCCCGACCCATCTCGCCGTCGACGCCGCCCGGCAGAACCTGATCGTCGTCAACTACGGTTCGGGCTCGACCACCGCCCTGCCGATCAAGGCCGACGGCTCGCTCGCCCCGGCGAGTTCTTCGATCCAGCACGTCGGTGCGGGGCCGAACGCCGCTCGTCAGGCCGGCCCGCACGCGCACGGCGTCTACTTCCATCCGACCAACGGCCGCGCCTACGTCGCCGACCTCGGCACGGATGACATCTTCATCTACCGGTTCGACGCCGCGAGGGGCCTGCTGACGCCGAATGAGCCGAAGTCCGGCCGCGTTACCGCCGGCTTCGGTCCGCGCCACCTCGCCTTCCATCCCGACGGCAAGTTCGCTTACGCGAACACGGAGATGGGCCTGACGGTCTCGGTTTTCCAGGTCGAGCAGAACGGCGGACTGACGGAGGTCCAACGCCTGCCGACGCTGCCGGCCGGGGCCGACGCCAAGGGCGCCTCCACCGCCGAGATCTTCGTCCGCCCCGACGGCAAGACGCTTTACGTCTCGAACCGCGGCCATGATTCCATCGCGGTCTACTCGATCGGCCAGGACGGCAAGCTCACGCTGCTCCAGCATATGCTCGGCACGCCGGCCATGCCGCGCGGCTTCGGCCTGAGCGCCGATGGCCGCTGGCTTGTCTGCGCCGGCCAGAAATCGGGCACGCTGAACGCCTACCACATCGGTCCCGACGGCTCGTTGTACGACACCAAGCAGTCTGTCGCGGCTCCGGCCGCCGCCGCGATCCTCTTCGTCCCCTGACTTGATTTCGTTTCCATGCGCAGTCCCCTCCTAGCCGGCCTTCTCCTGGCGACGACGCTGAGCGCGGCTCAGGTCGACTTCGCGCATGAGGTGGTGCCGATCCTGCGCAAGCATTGCGCGGAATGCCACGCCGGCGACAAGCGCAAGGGCGGCCTTTCCATGAACACGCGCGCCTCGCTGCTCGAGGGGGGCGAGAACGGCGTGGTGCTCGTCCCGGGCCAGGCGCAGAAGAGCAAGCTCATCGAGGTCATCCTGAGCGCGGATCCGGATGTCCGCATGCCGCCCAAGGGCGAGCGTCTGACGGACGCCGAAGTCGCCACCTTGCGCTCCTGGGTCGAGCAGGGCGCCGTGTGGACCGAAGGGTTCGCCTTCAAGAAGCCGGCCTATGAGCCTCCGCTGCGTCCGCGTCACCCCGTCCTCCCGGAAGCGAAGGCCGGCCGTACGCACCCGATCGACCGCGTGCTCGACGGGTGGCTCGCGGAAAAAGGCGCGCCGGCTCCGGCGGCCGCCGACGATGCGACCTTCCAGCGGCGCGTGATGCTGGATCTCGTCGGACTGCTGCCGTCCGCCGAGGAGGCGAAGGCCTTCGCGGCCGATATGCGGCCGGACAAACGTACGGCTTTGGTGCGTGCGTTGCTCGCGCGTAACGTCGACTACGCCGACCATTGGATGGTTTTCTGGAACGACCTGCTCCGCAACGATTACGCCGGCACCGGCTATATCGACGGCGGCCGCAAGCAGATCACCAGCTGGCTCTACGTCTCGCTGCTCGCGAACAAGCCTTACGACCAGTTCGCCCGCGAGCTCATCGCGCCTTCCTCCGACAGCGAGGGTTTCGCCAAGGGCCTCATCTGGCGCGGCGCGGTCAGCGCCGGCCAGGTGCCCGAGCTGCAGTATTCGCAGAGCGTCTCGCAGACCTTCCTCGGTATCAACATGAAGTGCGCGTCGTGCCATGACAGCTTCGTCGACCGATGGAAGCTGCGCGACGCCTACGGCCTCGCCGCGATCTATTCTGACCATCCCATGGAACTCGTGCGCTGCGACATCCCGACAGGGAAGCCGGCGCTCGCCGCCTGGCCCTTCCCCGAACTCGGGCAGGTCGACGCCTCGAAGCCGCGCGAAGAACGCCTCGCGCAGCTCGCCGCGCTCGTCACGCATCCTGACAACGGCCGATTCCAGCGTACCATCGTCAACCGCCTCTGGCATCGTCTCATGGGCCGCGGCATCGTCCATCCCGTCGACGCGATGCAGACTCAGCCCTGGAACCAGGACCTGCTCGACCTCCTGGCGAATCGCCTCGTCGAATCCAAGTACGACCTGAAGGCGGTGCTCGAGTTCATCGCGACTTCGCAGGCCTACCAGTCGCGGGCCGAGATCCTCTCGCGTGACGCCGAAGACAAGGGCTATGTCTATCGGGGGCCGCGCGCCAAGCGCCTGACCGCCGAGCAGTTCGTGGACGCCGTCTGGCGCCTGACCGGCACCACGCCGGCGAAGATCGAACTCAAGGTGCCGCGTGCGCTGCCTTCCTCCCCGGCCGCCACGAAGCCCGCCGTCGAGCCGCTGCTCGCCGCCGCGATCTGGTCGGGCGACGTCGCGGGCGGACGGCTGCCTGAGGCCGGCGAGACGCGTTCCTTCCGTCGCCAGCTCGTGCTGGACGCCGACGTCGATGCGGCCGCGTGCGTCGTCACCTGCGACAACGGCTTTGAACTTTACGTGAACGGCAAGAAGATCGGCGCCGGCGATAACTGGGCCGATCCCAAGAGCTTCGACCTCTCTTCCGTCGTCCTCAAGGGGACCAATCAGATTCTCATCGTCGGCCACAACGGAGGACAGAAGCCGAATCCTGCCGCCGTCTGGTTCCAGGTGAACGTCGAGCTCAAGGGCGGCGCCCACGTGAAGATGGCCACCGACGCCTCCTGGGACTCGACGACGAGCGTGCCGAACGCGAGAGGGGTCTTCCCCGGCGCCAAAGCCAAGGCCCCCGAGGCCGTCTGGAAGCCCGTCGCGATCGTCAAGGGCGAGGCCTGGCGCAAGGCGGAGGCACGCATGGCGGAGATGCTCGCCGGCGTCGGCGGCACCAGCAGCCTGCCGGCGCGCGCCAGTCTGATGAAGTCGGACCTCCTGCAGCGTTCGCTCGGCCGTCCGAACCGCGAGCAGATCGTCTCGATGCGTCCGAACGAGCTCAGCACGCTCGAGGCCATCGACCTTTCCAACGGACAGGCGCTGACCAACCTGCTCGCCGCCGGCGCGACGAAGCTCAAGAAGCGCGGCTGGTCTTCTCCGGATGAATTCGCGCGCTGGCTTTATCTGTCGGCGCTGAGCCGTGAGCCGGCTCCGGCGGAGCTCAAGGTCGCCGCGGACATGGTCGGCGCCGACCTTTCCGAACAAGGCATCGCCGACCTCCTGTGGGCGGTGTGCATGCTTCCCGAATTCCAGACCATCCGCTGACAGCCATGAACACGCCGCTTCCGCTCGACCCTTCCTTGCCTGAGCCGCTCGCCCGCCGCGAATTCCTGCGCATGCTCGGCGCCGCCGGCGCCGCGACGCTCTCGATGGGAGCGCCGCGTCTGCTCGCCGAGGAGACGAAGCTCGTCCAGCCGGCCGCCACGGCCGACGCCTGCATCCTGATCTGGCTCGCCGGAGGCATGGCCGCGCCCGAGACCTTCGACCCGAAGCGGTATGCGCCTTACGAGAAGGGCCTTTCCTACGAACGCGTGCTGAGCACGTTCCCCGCCATCCCGACGTCCGTCGACGGGGTGCGCATCTGCGAAGGTCTCGAGAACATCGCCCAGGTCATGGATCGCGGGACGTTGATCCGATCCGCGGTGCAGCCTGACCTGGGCAGCATCCTGCATTCCCGCCACCAGTTCCATTGGCATACCGGCTACGTGCCGCCCCAGACCGTCGCCTGCCCGCATGTCGGCGCCTGGATGGCCCGCGTGCTCGGCCCGCGCAATCCGGTGATGCCTGCCTTCGTCAACATCGGCCAGCGCCTCGAAGGCGTCGGCGAAAGCGAGGAGCTCAAGGCCTTCACCACCGCGGGTTTCTTCGGCGGAGAATACGGCCCGATGAACCTGCCGTTCCCCGAGGAGGCCGCCGCCGCGGTGCGCCCGCCCAAGGGCATGGACGCCGGACGTTTCGTGAACCGCGACCGCGAGTTCCGCCGGCTCGTGGACGCCACGCCGAGCCGCGACCTGCTCAGCGATTACCAGCACGAGTCGATGCTCCGTTCGATGGACAACGCCTATCGCCTGCTCAGCGCCAAGGAGCGAGCCGCGTTCGACATCTCCCTCGAGCCGCCCGAGGTGCAGAAGGATTACGACACCGGCCGCTTCGGCCGCGGCTGCCTGCTCGCCCGGCGCCTCGTCGAGAACGGCGCCCGCTTCGTCGAGGTCACCACCGAATACGTGCCGTTCTTCCAGTGGGACACGCATGGCAAGGGCCACGAGACCGTCGCGAAGATGCACGCCGAGATCGACCGGCCGATCGCGCGCCTCATCCGCGACCTCGAGCAGCGCGGCCTGCTCGACCGCACCTTGGTCGTGATCGCCAGCGAGTTCAGCCGCGACGCGATGATCGAAGGCCGTCCGGGCTCGAAGGCCAAGGACCAGGCTTTCAACAAGTCCGGCGTGATGACGAGCCCCGACCATTACGGACTGCACCGTCACTTCACCGGCGGCACGAGCGTCGTCATGTTCGGCGGCGGCGTGAAGAAGGGCCATGTCTACGGCGCGACGGCCGACGAACGTCCGTTGGTCGCGATCAAGGACCCCGTGTCTATCTCCGACATGCACGCCACGATCTTCCGCGCGATGGGCATCAGCCCGAAGACCGTCTTCGACATCGAGGGCCGTCCGTTCTACGCGACCGTCGACGGCAAGGGCGTGCCGATCCCGATCTTCAGGGGCTGAGCGCGCGCAGCGACGCGGACCGATCGCGCACGGCGGACTCGATGAGCTCGCCGGTGCGACGCATCGCTTCGTCGAGCGGCATGTCCGCGGGCTTGATGCCGATCAGCAGGTCGAACTGCGCGCGGAGCGCGGACGAGCCGTCGACCGAACCGGCGACGCCGACGATCTTCTTGCCGAGCCGACGCGCCAACCGCGCGACGCCGACCGGTCCTTTGCCCTGCAGGCTCTGTTCGTCGAGGCGTCCTTCGCCGGTGACGACGAGGTCGGCGGCCGCCACGCGCGCCTCGAGTCCGATCTGCGACGAGACCATGTCGAAGCCGCTGACGAGCCGGCCGCCAAGGAAGGCCATCAGTCCGAAGCCGAGCCCGCCGGCGGCGCCGGCGCCCGGCACGTCGCGCGGGTCGACGCCGAGGTCGCGGCGCGCGAGGTCGGCTAGGTGTTCGAGCCGTTGTTCGAACCAGCCGAAATCACGGACGCCTTTCTGCGGTCCGTAGACGCGCGTGGCGCCGCGGGGGCCGAGCAGGGGATTGTCGACGTCGCAGGCGACGATGAGTTCGACCGAGGGGAGGGAGGCAGGCCTTTCGACCTGGTCGGCTTCGATGATCGATTCGAGGGTTGGGACGAACTCCCGGCCTGCTTTCTTGAAGGTGTATCCTAAGGCCATGGCGACCCCGAGGCCGCCGTCATTGGTGGCGCTGCCCCCGATGCCGATCAGGATTCGCCGGGCTCCCTTGTCTAGGGCGGAACGAAGGAGGATTCCAGTACCTAACGTGCTGGCAGTCAGAGGATTAAGATTTATATCTTGGACGAGCGCCAGTCCGCTCGCCGCACTCATTTCCATGACGGCGGTGGCCGTGGCGGGTACCCATCCGTAGGCTGCCTCGATGGGCCGGCCTTGGGCGTCCTCGGTCCGGGTAGAGTTCCATTGTCCGGCCAGGGCGGTCGTCATCGCCAGGGCCGTGCCTTCGCCTCCGTCGGCGATCGGGCAAAGGTCGAATTCGGCGGCCGGAAACGTCGATTTCAGGCTATTTTTGATATGAAAACCGACCTTCTCGGCGGCCAAGGCCCCCTTGAATTTGTCGTTGGCGATCAGGATGCGCATCGTCCGAGGATGGCATCCTTTCCTTGGGGTCTTTTCTTTACAATCCGAATGGGGAAGCGGTCTTGATTTCCGGGGGGTCGGGTTTACATTATGGGATTAAGGTCCGCCCCTCCGGGCATCTCCCCCGAGCCTTGTCACCCACTTAAGAAATACACCCATGCTGTCGCTTCGTCACACCACCTTCGCGCTCTCCCTCGTCGCGGCCTCCTTCGCCGTCGCCGCCGAGGATGCGCAGCCGACCAAGGAAGGTCTCGATTACTTCGAGAAGAACGTCCGCCCGATCCTCGTAGACCGTTGCTACGAGTGCCACTCGGCCTCCAAGAACTCCTCCAAGGGAGGGCTCATCCTCGATTCCCGCGACGGCGCGCTCAAGGGTGGCGACGAAGGACCTTCCGTCGTCCCCGGCAATCTCGAGAAATCTCTCCTCATCAAGGCCGTCCGCTACACCGATCCCGAGTTCGCGATGCCGCCCAAGAAGACCGGCGGCAAGCTGCCGGACGACAAGATCGCGATCCTCGAAGAGTGGATCAAGATGGGCGCACCGATGCCCTCCGGCGGCGCCGCCAAGCTGACCGGCCTGACCGGCAAAGCCCGCGAACACTGGGCGTTCCAGCCGGTGAAGAAGTACCCGGTTCCTGAGGTCAAGAACAAGGCCTGGGTCAAGACGCCCATCGACGCCTTCATCCTCGCCAAACTCGAGGAGAAGGGCCTCCAGCCTAATCCGGCCGCGAATCCCGAGTCGTTCCTGCGCCGTGTATCCTACGACCTGATCGGTCTCCCGCCCACCTCCGAGCAGGTCGACGCCTTCGAGAAGGCCATCGCCGCCGCGCAGATGGCCGATAACATGGCCCTCCGTGCCGGCAAGCCCGCCGGTGCCGTCGAGGCCGTCTACGCCAAGCAGATCGACTCCCTCCTGGCTTCGCCGCACTACGGTGAGCGCTGGGCCCGTCACTGGCTCGATACCGCGCGCTACTCCGATACGCGCGGCCTGCAGGTCGACCAGGGCGACAGCCTCTTCAAGGACTACCGTTTCGCCTACGCCTGGACCTATCGCGACTACGTCATCAACGCCCTGAACGACGACAAGCCGTACGACCAGTTCATCGTCGAGCAGCTCGCCGCCGACCGCATCCCCGGCATCTCGCCCGACGATCCTCGTCTCGCCGCGCTCGGCTTCCTCACCGTCGGCAAGCGCTTCGACGACATCAACGACATCATCGACGAGCGTATCGACACCACCACGAAGGCGTTCCTCGGCCTCACCGTCGCCTGCGCCCGATGCCACGACCACAAGTTCGACCCGATCCCGATCAAGGACTACTACTCGCTGCACGGCATCTTCGCCTCGACCGTCGAGCCGCTCCACCATCCGACGATCGCCGCGACGCCGAAGACCGCCGCCGCCCGCGCCGACTTCAACAAGCGCCTCAACCAGCTGCAGGACGAGCAGGTCGCCGGCTTCTTCCGCTACATGCGCGAGACCCGCGCCCGTTATGACCGCGAGATGGCCGGTCGCCTCATGATCGCCAGCGTCCGCCGCGGTTCGTCCGAAGCCGGCGACTACTCCGCCAAGTATAAGATCGACCTGATCTCGAACGTGGATTTCGCGGCCATGCGCATCCAGAAGGATTCGCCGATCACCGGTCCCTTCGCCGCCGCCGCCGCCGTCCCGGTCGTCTACTTCGCCGAGCGCGCCCCGGCCGCCATCGAGGAGTCCCTCAAGGATCCCGATCATCCGGTCAACCCGATCATCGCCGCCGCGCTCCGCGGCCTGAAGCCGAAGTCCCTCGAGGACGTCGCCGCCGCATACCAGAAGGTCTACAACGACAACAAGGCCGCCATCCTCGCTCACCTCGCGTTGCTCGCCAAGCCGGGCGACGCCTGGAAGAAGACCTCCCCGGCGATCGCCGAGATGACCTGCTACCCTTGGGCGATCCCCTCCTATGACGAGATCTTCGACAACGAAGACATGATCTCGTTGTTCAGCACGCGCAAGTTCTGCGCCGACTGGCAGAACCGTCCGATCTACGGCGGCATCGGCAACCGCGAGCCGGTCGCCTATTTCCGCCACACGCAGATCAACGAGCTGCGTCTCTCGCATCCCGGAGCTCCCGGCGAAGCGATGGTCGTCCAGGATTCCGAAGCCCCGAAGGACAGCTACGTGTTCAAGCGCGGCGACAAGAACCTCAAGGGAGAGATCGTTCCTCGCCAGTTCCTCGACATCCTCTCCAAGGGAGAGCGTCGTCCTTATGTCGATGGCAGCGGCCGTTACGAATTCGCCCAGTCCATCGCGACGAAGGAGAATCCCATGACCGCCCGCGTCGCCGTCAATCGCACCTGGATGAAGCACTTCGTCGAAGGCTTCGTCGCCACGGTCGACGACCTCGGCAACATGTCCGAGAAGCCTTCCCACCCGGAACTGCTCGATTACCTCGCCTCCGACTTCATGGAGAACGGCTGGACGATGAAGCGCCTCCATCGCATGATCGTGATGAGCAACGTCTATCGTCAGGATTCCGACCCGGCCGCCAATCCGCTCGTGGCCAAGAAGGGACCCGTCGATCCGCTGAAGGTCGACGCCGGCAACCGTCTGCTCTGGCGCGGCAACCTGCGCCGCCTCGACTTCGAATCCATCCGCGATTCGATGATCCTGCTCACCGGCAAGATGAACACGACCGTCGGCGGCCAGCCGGCCAACATCACAGACGAGCCGTTCAGCTATCGCCGCAGCCTCTACGGCTACGTCGATCGTCGCCGCCTCAGCGACACGCTCTCGCAGTTCGACTACGGCGATCCCGATGCCGCCAACTCCCGCCGTAATTCGACCATCGTGCCGCAGCAGGCCTTGTTCTTCATGAACAACCCGCTCTCCGTCGAGGTCGCCCGCGCGGTCGCCGCCCGCAAGGACGTCGTCAACGCGATGTCCGAGGACCAGCGCATCGTCGCGATGTTCCGCTGCATGTTCCAGCGCCGCCCCTCGACGAACGAGATCCGCTTCTCCCAGGAATTCCTGACCAAGGCCCAGATGACGGTCGCAACCGCCAAGCTGCGTCCTTCGGCCAAGGCCGCCGTCGCCGGTACCAAGCCTGGTGCCAAGCCGGTCGCCCCGGTCGCGCGCACGGCCGCTCCGGCCGCCAAGGGCATGACGGTGAAGGCTCCTGACGGCGAAGAAAGCATGATGGCTGCCGTCACCGGCGGCGGCGCCGAAGGCGTCATGCAGAACGTCGGCGAAGCGATTCCTCGCACGCCGATGACGCCGACCGAGCTCCTGGTCCAGTCGCTCCTCCTGTCCAACGAGTTCGTCTACGTGAACTGAGGTCGCCCTTGGTTCCGTCGCGAAAGCCGGCCTGATGGCCGGCTTTCTTGTTGGCGTAGGCGGGGGAGGGCAGGGGGTAGGCCTGATTTAACGTAAACCATTGCCCTGCATCAATTTCTGGAGATGGATGGGGTAGGCCTGTTTTGTAAAAAATTTACAAAACAGGCCTACCGGGCTTAGGCGGGTTTGAATGAGGTAAATCCGACGAACTATAGGTTGAAGTCCTTCATCCTGCCTTAAGAATTATCCCTAGAAGGAATCCCCAGTCGTGACCCGACTTTCCTTACCCCTTTCCCGACCCACATGTCTCGCCTCCTGACCACGTTCCGCCTCCTTCCTCTCGTGCTCGCCGCGGGCCCGACCGGCATGCTCCTGGCCGCCGACGCCCCCGCCGAAGCCAAGATGGATCCCGCCGGACTGGAGTTCTTCGAGAAGAATGTCCGCCCGATCTTCACCGAGCGTTGCTACGAATGTCACTCCAAGGAGAAGGGCGTCTCCAAGGGCGGACTCATCATGGATTCGCGTCCCGGTTTGCTCGCGGGCGGAGACCAAGGCGCGGCCGTCGTCCCCGGCGACCTCAAGAAGTCGCTGCTGATCGTCGCCGTGCACCAGACGGACCCCGAACTTTCGATGCCGCCGCGCAAGTCGGGCGCCAAGCTCACCGACGCCCAGATCGCCACGCTCGAGCAGTGGGTGAAGATGGGCGCGCCTGCGCCGGTCGGCGCAGGCGGCGCCAAGCTCACCGGCCTCTCGGACAAGGCCCGCAGCCATTGGGCCTTCCAACCCGTGCGTGACGTCGTCGTGCCGACCAAGCTGAGCAATCCCGCCTGGTGCCAGAACGAGATCGACGCCTTCGTCCTCGCCAAGCTGGACGAGAAGGGCCTCAAGCCCAGCCCGGCCGCCGACGGCGAAGCGCTGCTGCGCCGCCTTTCCTACGACCTGATCGGTCTTCCGCCCACCAGCGTCGAGGTCGACGCCTTCTCCCGCGAATATGACCTCGCGCAGTCCCGCGACGCGATGTCCGTCCGTCAGGGGCAGCCCGGACGCGCCGTCTCCGCCGTCGTCGAACGCACCGTCGACCGCCTCCTCGCTTCGCCTCACTACGGCGAACGCTGGGCCCGTCACTGGCTTGATACCGCGCGTTACTCCGATACCAAGGGCCTCAAACGCAACGGCACCATCGAGACCTTCGACGCTTCCTGGACCTACCGCGACTACGTCATCGACGCCTTCAACACCGATAAGCCCTACGACCAGTTCATCATCGAGCAGCTCGCCGCCGACCGCCTGCCGGACCTCACCAAGGACGACCCGCGGCTCGCCGCGCTCGGCTTCATCACCGTCGGCAAGCGCTTCCAGAACGCCGACGACACCATCGATGAGCGCATCGACGCCACGACCAAGGGCTTCCTCGGCCTCACCGTCGCCTGCTCCCGTTGCCACGACCATAAGTTCGATCCGATCCCGGCCGCCGATTATTACTCCCTGCACGGCATCTTCTCGTCTGTCATCGAGCCGCAGCAGAACCCGGTCATCCGCGACCCGCTCCTGATCGGCAAGAACGCCCCGACCAACGCCTATCGCGCCGACTACGAGAAGAAGCTCGCCGAGCTCATCGACAAGACCGCCGTCGGTTATTACAAGCACCTCGCCGGCATGCAGGCCGCTTACCACCGCGAGTTCGCTCCGCGCATCCTGGCGTCCATGGCCGGCGGTTTCCGCAGCACGGCGGGCTTCGATATCCTGAAGAAGTACGACCTCGGCCAGAGCCGCGAGCTGGACCCCTCCTTCGGCGGCGTCCTGCGTGCGGATTCCCCCATCACCGGTCCGCTCGTCCGACTGAGGAAGCTCAGCCCTGAGAATTTCGAGAAGCAGGCTCCGGCCGTCCTCGAAGCCGCGCTCGCCGACAAGAAGATCCCGGTCAACCCGCTCATCGCCGAGGGCCTCCGCGGCCTTAAGCCGAAGTCGATCGACGAGGTCGCCCTGGCCTACCAGGCGATCTTCAAGAAGCACCACGACAAGATCCTCGCCCACGTCCAGCTGCGCAGCCAGCCTGGTCGTAAGGGGGACAAGGACGACCCGGCCCTCGCCCAGCTCGCCGCCTTCCCCTGGCCGCTGCCCAACGTCGAGGACATCTCCACCGTGGTGCTGCTCGAGCGCGCGACCGAGAGCCGCGACTTCTGCGAGCCTTGGCAGGTCCCGATCAGCGCGACCTTCGTCAACAACAACAAGCCCGCCAAGTATTTCCACTTCGCCGAGATCAACGCCCTCGACATCACGCACCCCGGAGGTCCCGGCACCGCGATGGTGATCACCGACGTCGAGAAGCCGCGCGACAGCTACGTTTACATCCGCGGCGACCGCAACAAGCGCGGCCCCGTCGCTCCTCGCCAGTTCCTCGAGGTCCTCGCCGGTCCCGACCGCCTGCCGTTCTACGAGGGCAGCGGCCGTCGCGAACTCGCCCTGGCCATCGCGAGCCGCACGAACCCGCTCACCTCCCGCGTGCTCGTCAACCGTCTCTGGCTGCATCACTTCGGAGTCGGCATCGTGACCTCGCCCGACGATTTCGGCAACATGTCCGAGCCCCCCAGCCACCCGGAGCTGCTCGACTGGATGGCCACCGCCTTCGTGGAAGGCGGCTGGTCCATCAAGAAGATGCACAAGCGCATCCTGACTTCGGCGGCCTATCGTCAGTCGGCTAACCCGAACACGAACGAGATGCTGGCCAAGAATTCGTCGGTCGACCCGTCGAAGATCGACGCCGCCAACCGCTACCTCTGGCATGCCAACCTGCGCCGCCTCGACTTCGAGTGCATCCGCGATTCCATGCTGCAGCTCTCCGGCAAACTCGACCGCGCCCTCGGCGGTCGCGCGGTCAACATCACCGACGAACCTTACAGCTATCGCCGCACCATCTACGGCTTCATCGACCGTGACAAGCTCAGCGAATTCCAGTCGCAGTTCGACTTCGCCGACCCGAACATGGCGAACTCCGTCCGCGGTTCCACGATCGTGCCGCAGCAGGCCTTGTTCTTCATGAACAACCCGCTGGCCGTCGAGGTCGCCCGCAACGTGAACGCCCGCCCCGAGATGGCCAAGGCGACCTCCGACGATGAGCGCGTCACGCAGCTCTATCGCATCATGTACCAGCGTTCGCCGACGGTGCAGGAGCGCCAGATCGCCCGCGATTTCGTCATGCGCATCGCCGGCTACATCGACGAGCCCGCCACCCCCTCCGCCGCCAAGCTCGACAAGGTCGCCAAGGCCAAGGCCGACAAGGCCGCCCGCAAGAAGGCGGCCGAGGCCGCCATCGCCGCGACCAACGCCAAGGGCCCCTTGGTCCCTGAGGTGAAGCTCGAAACCTCGGTGCAGGGCGGGAAAATCGTCAATAATGCGCCCGTAGTCGACCGCAAGATCCCCACCAATCCCTGGGTGATGCTCGCGCAGTCCATGGTCTGCTCCAACGAGTTCGTCTACCTGAATTGATCCCCCTACCTCAATCGAGTTTGAATATTCAAAATAACCCTCCATATTTAATCCCAACCAAATCCCCAAAATGAAAGACTCCAGCTGCGGAAATTACGTGCCGACCCCCAACTCTCGCCGAGAGTTCCTCCGCCAGACCGGCCTCGGCATGGGCACGCTCGCCTTCGGCACCATGGTCGCCGACTACATGGTCAGCGACGCCAAGGGCGAGGTGATGGCCAACCTCAAGCCTCGCAAGGCTCCGCTCGCCGCCAAGGCGAAGCACGTCATCCACATCTTCGCGGGCGGCGCTCCGTCGCACCTCGACACCTTCGATCCGAAGCCGAAGATGAAGGAACTGGCCGACATGTCCGCTTCCGGCATGAACGGCGTCCTCGTCCCGACGCCTTTTGAGTTCAAGAAGTCCGGCAAGTCCGGCCTCGAGATCAGCGAGATCTTCCCGAAGCTCCAGGGGGTCGCCGACGAGATGTGCGTCATCCGTTCGCTGCACCAGGATCTCCCGGCTCACGGACCGGCCGCCAAACTCATGCACACCGGCTCGGCGATCCTCTCCAAGCCTTCCCTCGGCGCCTGGGTCCTCTACGGGCTCGGCACCGAAAGCCAGGATCTCCCGGGCTTCGTCTCCCTCGGCGGTAGCTCCGACGCCCGCGCCTCGGCCTTCCTTCCTTCGCTCTACCAGGGTGCCAACACCCAGTTCCGCCCGGGCGCCCCGGCGAACAAGATCATCGCCAATCTCCAGAGCGAGTTCACCACGCCCGACGCGCAGCGCAAGCAGCTCGACCTCGTCCGTCAGCTGAACGAGCGCCACATGCAGACCGTCCAGAAGGACGAGCAGCTCGAGGCCCGCATCGAATCCTTCGAGCTCGCCTTCCGCATGCAGACCGCGGCCACCGACGCCTTCGACATCTCCAAGGAGCCTGAGAAGATCCGCGAGATGTACGGCAAGTCCGACCTCGGAGCCAAGCTCCTCTGCGCCCGTCGCCTCGTCGAGAAGGGCGTCCGTTTCGTCCAGGTCGACGCCGGAGGCTGGGACCACCACACCAACCTCTTCACCTCGATCGCCCGCACCGGCGAGAACATCGACGGCCCGGCCGCCGCTCTCATCGCTGACCTCAAGCAGCGCGGCCTCCTCGATCAGACCCTCATCATCTGGGGCGGAGAATTCGGCCGCACCCCGACCACCGCGGGCCGCGTCAACCAGGCGTCCGGCCGCGACCACCACTCCAAGGCTTTCTGCTGCTGGATGGCCGGCGGCGGCGTCAAGGGCGGCATGCACTACGGCGAGACCGACGAAATCGGCTCCCAGGTCGCCGCTGACGGCGTCGACGTGCACGACCTGCACGCCACGATCCTGCGCCTCCTCGGCTTCGACCATACCAAGCTCACGTTCCGCTACAACGGCCGCGACTTCCGCCTCACCGACAACTTCGGCAAGGTGGTCGACAAGGTCATCGCCTAAGCGGTCCCGGTCGCATCAGCGGAAGGGCGGACGTCGTGAGGCGTCCGCCCTTCTTGTTTGGCGGTCGTACGCTTGCGCCGGGTGTTCTTTGGTTTCTAATAGAGAGACCCCATGAAGACCCTCCTGCTGCTGGTCGCCCTCGGCGTGGCCGTCTTCGTAATCGTTCCCGACGGGCCGAAGGAAGCGACGAGGCCGCGGACAGCCACCGGCGAGCCGCGAGCGCCCGTCTTCCGGAAGGTCATCCCGGCCCCGGTCCTCGCGGTCGAAGACCCTCGCGTCGTCGCCACGCCTCGTTCCGGCGTCATCGGAACCGACGCCTTCGGGCAGGTCCGGACCCTTTACGACAACGGCGAGACGGCGGTGACGACGCCGGACCCCTTTGGCGGTTCCTCGACCAGGTATAGCGACGGCCGGACCGCGACCACGCATCCCGACCCCTTCGGCGGTTCGACGACCAGGTATAGCGACGGTAAGACCGCTACGACGCGGCCGGATCCATTCGGCGGTTCCTCGACGATTTTCAGCGATGGTACCCGCGCCACGACCCGGACCGACCCTTTCGGCAATCAGGTGACGACATATTCCGACGGCCGCCGCGAAACGGTCCGCCCCGATCCGTTTGCGCCTGTTCCTGCCAGGTGAGAGGATTTCATGACGGAAATCGAAGCCGGCTGCGACAACAGGGCGCTTGAAATCATCTCGGTCCGAGGCACTCTCCCACACCTTACCCCATGAAGCGTCATATCCATCTGTGGGCCGCCTTGGCCGCCCTCGTCCTCGCCCTTCCGGCCATCGCCGCGGAGGCTTTCACCGCCGGCCCCGGCTGGCTCGAATTCCCCGCCGGCAAAGGTCCCGGCGCCGGCAAGCATGTCGTGCTGCTCTCCGGCGACGAAGAGTATCGCTCCGAGGAGTCGATGCCGATGCTCGCCCGCATCCTCTCCGAGCGCCATGGCTTCAAGTGCACCGTCCTTTTCTCCCATGACGCCGGCGTGATCAATCCGAACAACGGCGCCTCCCTCGGCAAGCCCGAGGCTCTCGACAGCGCGGACGCCCTCGTCCTCGGACTCCGTTTCCGCAAGTGGGACGAAGCCGCCCTCGCCAAGTTCGCCGCCGCCCTCAAGCGCGGCGTGCCGATCGTCGCCACCCGCACCAGCACCCATGCCTTCGCCGGCATCCCGAAGGACAGCGCCTTCGCCTCCTACAACTTCAACAACAACGGCGGCTTCGGTCGCGCCGTCCTCGGCGAGACCTGGGTCAGCCACTGGGGCAATCATAAGTCCGAAGCCACCCGCACCGCGGTCGAACCCGGCGCCGAGAAGCTCGCGATCCTCAATGGCGTCGGCCAGATCTTCGGCGACACCGACGTCTACGAAGCCCACCCTCCGGCCGATGCGCAGGTCCTCCTGCGCGGACTCGTCCTCAAGGGCATGAATCCGGAAGATCCGCTCAGCGAGCGCTCCAAGAAGACCATCGACAAGAAGGAGCAGGGAGTGAATTCCCCCGCGATGGCCGTAGCCTGGACCCGTGAGGTCCCGAATGCCGGCGGCACCAAGAACCGCGTGCTGACCACCACCATGGCCTCCGCCAGCGACCTCAAGGACGAGTCCCTCCGTCGCCTCCTCGTCAACGGCGTCTACTGGGGCCTCGGCCTAGAAGTCCCCGCCAAGGCCGACGTCACTCCCCTCGTGGAGTGGAAGCCCAGCAAGTATTCCTTCAACATGTTCCACCCGGGCCTCAAGGCCGAGGATTTCGTAGGCGTGCTGCCGGCTCCCGTCACCGCCGCGCCCGCCAAGAAGAAGTAAGCCCGAGGCTCGCTTCCTGAACTACGGGCGCATCGCAGGATGCGCCCGTCTTGTTTTCAGGCGCGGATGCCGCGGTTCACCAGGAGCTGGATGAGCGCGTCATTGTAGATGATGTACGCGCCTTCGCGGGCGGTGGCGTCGCGGACCTCGATGTCGTCGCTGACGACGAACCAGGGCGCTTCCACCGTCTTGTCCTTGGCCACGAGGTCCATGATGTCATGGTCGGCCTTGGCGCCCGCGCGGCTGAACGTGACCCGTACGCGCGAATTGGTCGTCTTGAGCGTGCTCTGCTGGCCGTCGAAGCTAATCCAGATATGCAGGCCGGGGGCGTCGTCGGCCAGCTTCTCGATGAGCTGCACGACCTTCTGGCGGGCGGCGGCGTCGAGGAGGAAGCGGCTTTCGCCCTGGGCGTTCTTCTTCGTCGCGAGGCGCAGGCCGAGGTAGTCCTGGCGGAGGCAGGCGAAGTTGTTGGCGTCGAGCGCGAGGCGCGCCTTTTCACCGGTGGCCACGGCGCGCTCCAGCATCGCGAGTGGCCCCGACTGCTTCTGCTCGTGGAAATCCCGGTCCGCCATGTAGGAGCGGCGGCGATGGATGTCGCGGCGGTAAAGGTCCGCGTGACGCGAGTCGACCAGCCCGGCCTGCACGGCGAGGAGCAGGGCGCTTTCGATCGACTTCAGTTCGCGGGCGTCGGCGCCGTTGATCTTGGCCGAGATGCGTTCGAGGAACGGGTCGGAGGGCTGGTCGCGCTTCTCGAGCTCGTAGCGGACCTTTTCGATGTGTTCCGTGATGCGCTTCTCGAGCGCCACGACTTCCGGCAGGGCCTGGCCGGCGGTGCGCAGGTAGCGGCGGAGAAGCTTGAGCATCTCTTCCATCTGGGGGATGGCCTGACGGAGCTCGTGTTCCTTGGCGAGGAAGGGATCGGCGTCGCGCTGGGCCTTGCGCACCTTCTCCACGGTCTCCGTGGTGAGCTGGCGCAGCTTGGCGACCTCTTCCGAGGCGGACTTGAGCGTGCGGGCGTCGGCGAGCCACGGCCGGATCTCCTCGGAGAGCAGTTCTTCGGCGATCTCCCGCGCCTTCCTCACCGTGTGTTCGCGGGCGCGGTCCAGCTCCCCGCGCAGGCGGGCCACTTCGGACTCCTCCGCGCTCAGCTTGGCCTGCAGCGCCAGGATGTCCGCCTCGAGCGAGGCGGCCTGCTTGGCGGATTCCTGCAGCTGGCGCGCGGCTTCCTCGCGGGCCTTGCGCACCTCCGCCTCCTTGGCTTCGAGCTCGTTGGCGTGCTGGCGGCGGATCGCGCGGCCTTCGTTCTCGCGGGCCGCCTTGCCTTGCGAGATCTCCTGCTGGAGGCGACGCAGCGTCTTGCCTGCGGAGTCCAGGGCGTCGACCGAATCGAGGGGTTCTTTTTCAGCGGCGCCGCCGAGCTTGGCGATGACCGACTTCCATGCCTTGGGGTCGGGCTTGCTGGGCTGAGCCTTGGCGTTGGTCAGCGCCCGCGCGAGGAGGTCGGCGGGCAGGGCGGCGTCCTTCTGTTCGGCCTGGTTGTTCCAGAGGACGCAGAGCAGGGCGGCGCGCGGCCCGCCGACGACGGCGGCGAGCTCGTCCAGATGCTCGACCAGCTTGGCCTTGTCGCACTTCAGCGATTCGGCATACCAGGGAAGGTGCTCCGCGATGGCGGCGGCGTCCGTCGCCAGATGGCCGAGACGTTTCTTGAACAGGAACTTGGCGTCGCGCAGGAAGGGTTTGCGGTGGATGTAGCCGCCGGGAATCTGCTTGGCGAGCGCGAGCAGGGGGCCCTCGGCCACATGCTCCAGGTCCATGACGAGCTGCTCGGAGAGGATCTTCCGGTACGGGTCGACCGCTTCGTTCTTGTAAGAAAATTGACCCATGCCTCCAGCGTACCCGCGGTCTTGTCCGGGGCAAGGGCGTGGCGGGCCCGGGGGACGCTTTTCTTGCTTCGGACTCGCCAGCGGGTCGGGAAGGGGGTTCGTTCGGGCCTGCCTGATGCGTTCTCCCGCTGCCATCGCCATCCCTCTCTGTTCGGCCGTGGGCTATACCTTCGCCGCGATGGCCCTGAAGCGGGCCATGGATGGCGGGCACCCCTGGCGGGTGCTTTTCATCGTCAATCTGATCGGGGCGTTCCTCTTCCAGACCTGGCTGTTCCATGGCGGCGAGCCCTTCACGGCGACGAACGTCACCCACGCGATCCTGGCCGGAACGGCCTTCTTCATCGGCCAGGTGTTCACCTTCATCGCGATCAGCCGGGGGGACATCTCCATCGCGACGCCGGTGCTCGGCACCAAGGTGATCTTCGTGGCTTTGCTCGTCTGCCTGGCCGGCGGCGAACTGAACCCCAGTCTCTGGGTGGCCACGTTCCTCACCACGGTGGCCTTGGCCATGTTAGGCGGCGAGTGGCGGGCGAATCGCGAGCGTCTGCTCGTGAGCGTGGTCTTCGCCTTCCTTGCGTCGGTCGCCTTCGCGGCCACCGACGTGATGCAGCAGCTTTGGGTGCCTGCGTTCGGTTTCGGCCATTTCGGCCCGGTGATGTTCCTGACGGTGGGGGCGCTCTCTTTCGCCCTGATCCCGTTCTTTTCCGCCCCGTTGACGCAGATGCCGCGCCCCATGGTGCTCTGGGCTTTCGGCGGCGGCACGTTGCTGACCATCCAGGCCATGGGCATCGCCTATTGCATCGCGGTCTACCGCGAGGTCACGGTCACCAATGTCCTTTATAACACCCGCGGACTTTGGAGCGTCGCGCTCGTCTGGGTCGTCGGGCATTGGTTCGCCAACGCCGAGAAGCACGTGGGCCGCGGCATCATGACCCGCCGCCTGATCGGAGCCTTGATCCTGCTCGCCGCCGTCTACCTGAGCCTCTCCTGATCAGAGGTCGGCGTTATCGATGAGTCGCGTCGAGCCGAGATGGCAGGCGATCGCGATCGCGCAGCGGAGTCCGGCGGTCGAGCCGACGGGCGCCATCGTCTCGAGGTCGACGACCTCGCAATACTGGGGCTTCAGCGCAGGCTGGGTTTTCAGTACCGCCTGCGCCGCGTCCCGCAGGCGCGCGGCGTCGGTGACGCCCTTGGCCGCGAGAGCCTTGGCCGCGGCCATCGCGGCGGGGATCGCGGTCGCCTGGGCGAGCTGTTCGGCGGAGAGGTATCGGTTGCGCGAGCTCATCGCGACTCCGTTCGGTTCGCGGACGGTCTCGTGCGCGATGATGCGGACGGGGAAGTGCAGGTCGCGGACCATGCGGCGGATCACGGCGAGCTGCTGGAGGTCCTTGCGGCCGAAGACGGCCAGGTCCGCCTGCGCGGCGTTGAAGAGCATCGCGACCACCGTCGCGACGCCGCGGAAGTGCCCCGGGCGGAATTCGCCGCAGAGCCTGGCGGAGACGCCTTCGACGTCGACCCAGGTGGAGGCGCCGGCAGGGTAGAAGTCCGTGGCGGCCGGCGCGAAGATCAGGCCGGCGCCCGCGGCTTCGCATCCGCGGCGATCGTCCTCGAACGTCCGCGGGTATTTCGAGAAGTCCTCGTTGGGGCCGAACTGGGTCGGGTTGACGAAGATCGAGACCACGACGAAGTCGGCCTCCTGCTTCGCCCGGCGGATGAGGCTCAGGTGCCCTTCATGGAGGCAGCCCATCGTCGGGACGAAGCCGACCGTCCGGCCGGACTGCCGGGCGCGGGCGACCGCGGCGCGCAGTTCGGGGATGGTGTGGACGACCTCCATCTCGCCAAACTATGCGGCTTCCGCGTCGGCGCAAGGCGCAGTTGTACGCGGACTCCCTGCCTGTCGTTTGGTTCATAGGCGCCCCCTATTCCTTTCTTGGCAGCAAGGGGGCGGAGTCCAATGTCAGAACCCTCCCTCCTATAAGTCATGTCGCACTTCCCTAATGTCCCGGTCATCGAGTTCGAAGGATCGAAGTCCAAGAACCCGTTCGCCTTCAAGCACTACAACCCGGACGAGAAGATCGGCGGGAAGAAGATGAAGGACCATATGCGTTTCGCCGCGGCCTATTGGCACGTGATGCGCAACAGCCTCTCCGACCCGTTCGGCGCCGGCACCGCCCTCATGCCCTGGGATGACGGTTCCGACTCCCTCGACAACGCCCTCCGCCGCGTCCCGGTCTTCTTCGAGTTCCTCGAGAAGTGCCAGATCGACTTCTATTGCTTCCACGACCGCGACATCGCGCCGGAAGGCAAGACCCTCGCCGAGACCCATGCGAACCTCGCGCGCGTCACCCAGGAACTGAAGGGTTTCCAGAAGGCCACCGGCAAGAAGCTCCTCTGGGGCACGGCCTGCCTCTTCTCCCATCCTCGCTACGCCCAGGGCGCCGGCACCTCGCCCAACGCCGACGTGTTCGCCTACGGCGCCAGCCAGGTCCGTCACGCCCTCGAGTCCACCAAGGCCCTCGGCGGCGAAGGTTACGTCTTCTGGGGCGGCCGCGAAGGCTACGCCACGCTGCTCAACACCGACATGAAGCGCGAGCTCGACCACCTCGCCGCGCTCCTCCACCTCGCCGTCGACCATGCGAAGAAGATCGGCTTCAAGGGCCAGTTCTACATCGAGCCCAAGCCCCGCGAACCCTCGACCCACCAGTACGACTCCGACTCGGCCGCCGCCTCAACTTCCTCCGCGAATACGGCCTGCTGAAGCACTTCAAGCTGAACCTCGAGACCAACCATGCCACGCTCGCCGGCCACACGATGGAGCATGAGATGGAAGTCGCGATCGCGGCCGGCGCCCTCGGCTCCGTCGACGCCAACCGCGGTGACACGCTCCTCGGCTGGGACACCGACCAGTTCCCGACCGACCTCTACCTCACGACGAACATCATGCTGCGCATCCTCAAGATGGGCGGCTTCACCACGGGCGGACTCAACTTCGACGCCAAGCGTCGTCGCGAATCGCACGAGCCGGTCGACCTCTTCCACGCCCACATCGGCGGCATGGACGCCTTCGCCCGCGGCCTCAAGATCGCCCACGCGATCGTCAAGGACGGCAATATGGACAATTT
>CAIWNE010000090.1 GCA_903913915.1 uncultured Opitutia bacterium | reverse complement strand
CGCTGACCTGCTTCCCGGGCCGCGAACTGGACAATAACTACTCGCTCAACACGGTCGACATCTGCCCGGTCGGCGCGCTCACGAGCACGGATTTCGGCTTCAAGATGCGCGTCTGGTTCCTAAAGCAGACCCCGAGCATCGACACCGAATCCTCCGCAGGCGCGAACACGACCGTCTGGTCCCGCGAAGGCAAGATCTACCGCATCACTCCGCGCCAGAACGACGCCGTGAACGACACCTGGATGGCCGACTCCGGCCGCGAACTTTTCAAGTCCGTCGACGCCCCGAACCGCATGACGCACGCGACGGTGAAGAACGAGAAGGCGACGCTCGAAGCCGCCCTCGCCGCCGCCTCCGAAGCCCTGTCCGCCGGTGCGCTCGCGATCGTCGGCTCGTCCCACATGTCCGTCGAGGAGCAGCGCCTCCTCGCGCGTCTCGCCAAGGCCAAGAACGCCACCGTCACCATCCCGGCCCATGTCGGCAAAGGCGACGGCCTCCTGGTCTCCGAAGACCGCACCCCGAATTTCCGCGGCGCCCTCGTCACCGGTCTCACGGACCGCGCACCGGTCGCCGACCTCAAGGCCCTCGCGGCCGACATCGACGCCGGCAAGGTGAAGTGCGTCCTCATCGTGCGCGAAGACGCCGCGATGCTCGGCCTGCCCGCCTCGACGCTCGCCAAGGTGCACAGCGTCGTCCTCGCCACGCACCACAACGTGACCACCGCCGCCGCCGAAGTCGTGCTGCCCGCGCTCACGGTGTTCGAGCGCAGCGGCACGTTCATCAACTGCCAGTTCCGCCTGCAGTCCTTCGCCCAAGCCGTCCCCGGCCCGTCCGGCGTGCTGCCGGACGCCCTCGCGCTCGCCCGCCTCGCCGGCGCCGACGCCGCCACGGTCTGGTCCGAACTCTCCGCCAACGTCCCGACGCTCGCCGGCCTCGACGGCCGCCTGCTCCCCGCCGAGGGCGTGCAGCTCGACGGCGCCGCGTTCGCTTCCCACAAGTTCCCTGAAGGCAAACTGCTGAAGTTCGCCCCGGTCGCCGTCGCCTAAGCCCTGACGTCCATGGAAAAACTCCTCCACGACCTCGTCCTCTCACCGGCTTGGTATTTCACCGCCGCACGCGGCGTGACGCTGATCCTGATCGTGATGACGATCGCCGGCTACAGCGTGCTCCTCGAGCGCAAGGCTTCCGCCTGGATCCAGGGGCGCATCGGCCCCAACCGTACCATGCACCCGCTGATCGGTTGGATCCCGTTCGTCGGGACGTTCCTGGCGAAGGGCGGCTTCATCCAGCCCGCGGCCGACGGCGGCAAGTTCCTCTTCAAGGAAGACGCCCTTCCCGGCCACGTCCGTAAGCCTTACTACGTCCTGGCCCCGATCGTCGCCCTCGCGCCGGCGCTCGCCGTGCTGGTGATGCTGCCGTTCGGCGAGTTCACCTACGATGGCAAGCGCTACGCGATCTCCCTCACGCAGGGCGCCGACGTCGGCGTGCTGTTCATGTTCGCGATCAGCTCCCTCGGCGTCTACGGCATCGCCCTCGCCGGCTGGTCCGCCAACTCGAAGTTCCCCTTCCTCGGCGCCGTCCGCGGCGCGGCGCAGCTCGTCTCGTACGAACTCGCGATGGGCCTTTCGGTGCTCACCGTCTTTCTCGCGACCTCCGCCGCCGGCGAAGACCACGGCCTCAGCCTCGTCGCGATGGTCGACAAGCAGCAGGGCTTCCTCGACTGGAACCTCTTCTGCCAGCCGGTCGCCGCGCTGGTCTTCCTGATCTGCGTGTTCGCCGAGACCAACCGCCACCCGTTCGACATGCCGGAATCCGAGACCGACCTCGTCGGCGGCTTCCACACCGAATACGGCGCGTTCAAGTTCGGCATCTTCTTCGTCGCCGAATACAGCCACATGGTCATCGGGTCGTCGCTCTTCATCCTGATGTTCCTCGGCGGCTGGCACCTGCCGTTCGTCTCGACCGCCGGCGCGGGCTGGCTCGCCCCGCTCCTCGGCGTCGCCGCGTTCTTCCTCAAGCTGTGCTGCTTCCTGTTCTTCTTCGTCTGGGTGCGCTGGACCATCCCGCGCTTCCGGTATGACCAGGTGATGCGCATCGGCTGGCGCGTGCTCCTGCCTGTCGCCGTCCTCAACCTTCTCGCGTACTTCGCATGGTACGCCATCCGCGGATAACCCCCACCATGGCCATCCAAGACGTAGAAGGTCGTCCTCTCACCCTCGCCGAGCGCACCTATCTCCCGCAGATCCTCGCGGGCCTCAAGGTCACCTGGGACAACATGATGCGTCCCTCCGTGACGCTCCAGTATCCGGAAGAACGCCCCGCCATCCCGAAGAACTACCGAGGCGTGCCCACGCTGGTGATGGATCCGAACGGCCGCGAGAAGTGCGTCTCCTGCCAGCTCTGCGAATTCGTCTGCCCGCCCAAGGCCATCCGCATCACCCCCGGCGAGATCGCCGAGACCTCCGCGAACGCCCACGTCGAGAAGGCGCCGAAGGAATTCGAGATCAACATGCTGCGCTGCATCTACTGCGGCCTGTGCCAGGAAGTCTGCCCCGAGGAAGCCATCTGGCTCCAGAGCCAGTACTCGATGACCGGCCTCTCGCGCGAAGCCATGGTCAACAACAAGGCCAAGCTCTACGAGCTTGGCGGCACCCTTCCCGATCACCACCACAAGTGGGACAAGAAGAAGGAAGAGGCGGAGCGCCAGTCCCATTCGGGACACTGAGCGCAGGGACAGAGCTAGGGCTGGAGATAGGGCCAGGTAATATTGGTAGGGACAGCACCACGTGCTGTCCTTTTTGTTTTCTACTTAGGTAGGGCCGAGCATCCCTGCTCGGCCGCGG
>CAIWNE010000089.1 GCA_903913915.1 uncultured Opitutia bacterium | reverse complement strand
GAAGGTCGACGCCGCCCGTAAGACCGCCGAAGGCGCCGAAGCCCTCAACCCGTCGAACCTCGCCTTACGCGCCATCCGCGAAATCAAGGCGAAGTCTCCCGGCACAGTGATTTTCGCCGACATCGCCCTCGACCCTTACACGACGCACGGCCACGACGGCATCCTGAACGCCGCCGGCACCGACGTGGATAATGACCGCACCGTCGAAGCGCTCGTGAAGATGTCGCTCTTCACCGCTCAGGCCGGCGCCGATTTCGTCGCGCCCTCCGACATGATGGACGGCCGCGTGAAAGCCATCCGCAAGGCCCTCGACGCTTCCGGCCATACCTGCACGGGCATCCTCGCCTACTCCGCCAAGTTCGCCTCCGCGTTCTACGGACCCTTCCGCGATGCCGTCGGCAGCGCGCGCAAGGCCGGCGAAGCCCCGATCTCGAAGGCCACCTACCAGATGAATCCCGCCAATCGCCGCGAGGCCGCCCGTGAGGCGATCCTCGACGCCGAAGAAGGCGCCGACCTCATGATGGTGAAGCCCGCCGGCGCGTACCTCGACATCATCCGCGACCTGCGCGAGTCGACGAACCTGCCGATCGCCGCCTACCAGGTCTCCGGCGAATACGCCCAGCTGCACGCCGCCGCCGAGAAAGGCTGGCTCGACCTCCGCGCCACGCGCGACGAGTCGCTCCTCGCCATCCGCCGCGCCGGCGCCGACATGATCCTCAGCTATTTCGCCGAGGCCTACGCCCGCGACTTCGCGGTGCGCAAGTGAGTAAACCATCTGGCAACTGCGCCTCGTCCGCCCCATGACTTCGTCCACGACCTTCCGCCGGCTCACCGGCTTCCTCGCCATCCTGTTCGCGCTCAGCGGGGCCGCCTTGCTATGGCATGACGCCTGCGATGGCGCCGCCCTCAGCCCTTTCATGTATGGATGGACGCTTTGGCTCGCCTCGCCTTACGCCGTCTTGGTCGCCGCCGCCTATCTGGGCCGTTCCACGGCCGTGATCCGAGGAGCCTTGGCGCTCATGCTGCTCGCCGGCGCCTATGGCACGCTGGCATACGCCGACCTCACCTACCATTTCATGTCTAAGTCGGATGCGCAGGATGCCATCGCGATGTTCTTCATCCCGGCCAGCCAGCATATCGTCGTCGTCCCCTCGCTTGCGCTCCTGTTCGCGCTCGGGACATGGCTGGAACGACGCGGGAAAAACACGGGGCGCTCGGCGGCTTAGCATACCCGCAGGGATTGGCCTGCCGAAGCGACATTTCATCGGCACAGGAGGCAACGGAAAAGAAGCGACTGAACCCTGAGACTTCGGGACGGAACCGGGGTTCAACTTGCATGCGAAACCTGCGCCTGCTGAATATCCTCCTATGCCTCGGAATCGCGACGGCCGTTTTCGCCGCCGACAAACCCGCGGCGAAGGGCGCCGAGAAAGGCGCCGCCAAGCCGGCCGAGAAAACCGAGACGGAGAAAGAAGCCAAACCGGCGAGCGTGGGCGATATGCCTGCTCCGCCGCCTCGGCTGTCCTACCAAGGCGTCAAGGGACAACCCGGCCTCGCCCATTTCGACAACCTCCAAGGCAACGTGTCCGCGGAGAAGTCCGAGGCGGTCGCCAAGGCCCTCGCCGACGCCAAGATGTCCGCCCTGTTCTCGCTCTACGCGGCGCTGCGCAACGCCCATGAGATCGCCGTGAAGGCCGACTCCGAAGTCGCCGTCGCCGAGAAAGACGCCGAGCGCGACAAGGCCAAGCTGGACAAGATCCAGGCGGAGGTCGACCAGACCAAGGACAAGCCCAAGATGCGGGCGGAGAACGCCCGGGCGAGCAACCAGTTGAAGTCGGTGAAGTCCGAAGCCGACCGCAGCGCCGCCACGCTCAAGAAGCATGTCGACGCGGCCAAGACCACTCACGACGCCTTCGCCGCGGCCAAGGAAGCCTATGACAAGGCCCTCGCCGACGCGCAGCCGGCGATCGACACCTTCCGCAAGGAAGGCGGCTTCCCCGAGCCGAAGGAAACGAAGTGAGCTGACCGCCTAGGAGGTCGGCCGGCCGCAGCGCTCCATCCGCCGACCTTATGCGGCGGCTGAGAGGAGGCCCGCCGGACCAGCAGACGTCAAGGTCGCCAGGACGCCGCCCGAGGACACCTTTCTAATATTTCCTAGTGGTGTAATCGGCCTGCGGCATTAGGACCATGTCCACCCCATGAAAGCCACGCTCATTTCGTGCCTCATGTTCATCGGCGTCTTCGCCCTCGCAGCCGACCCGAAGCCGGCCGACCCCAAGGCGGCCGCCGCCGCCAAGCCGAAGATCGGCAAAGTACCCGACGTCCCGGCGACGCCTCCGCGCATAACCGTCGAAAGCAGCCCTGGCGCCGCCTACGCGATGGCGTTCTACGAGAACAGCCAGACCAAGGTGAGCACCGACAAGATCGCCGCGCTCAACGCCTGCAGCGCGGAAGTCGCCGGAGCCAACCTCATCGCCCTGCACAGCGCGGTGCGCTCCGCCTACGCGATCGCCGACCAGGCCGCCAAGGACGCCACGCTCGTGGCGAAGGACAAAGACCGCGACCAACAGCGGGTCGATCAGTGCCAAAAGGCCTACGACAGCGACAAGAAAAGCGCCGCCAAGGCCAAGGAACTCGCCTTGGCGAAGAAGGACCTCGGAATGTCGGGCTCCATCCGCAAGAAACGCGAGGATCAAGCGGCCGCCGCGCTCGCGACCTATACGAAGGCCCTGGACGAATACAGCCAGGCGCTGGCCGGAGTCGGTCCCGCGATCGACCGCTTCATCGTGACCGCCGGCTTCCCGAAGAATCGCGCCGGGCGCTAAGCCGTCGGGACACGAAAAAGGCGCGGATTGCTCCGCGCCTTCGTCCATCGATCTCGCCTCCGCTTAAAGAAAGAGCGGCTTGATGTGGCGGTCGAAGAGGTTGCCGGTCACGTTGCGCGCGCAGGACTCGCGGCAGGCCTTGAGCTGCTCGAGGTAACGCGGGCCCATCTTGGCGGCGACCTTGAAGCCGACGTGGATGAGCTGGCGGATGTTGGCGTTGTAGAGCGGGTTCTTCTGGTCGTGGCGCAGGGCGCCGACGAACTGCTCGCTGGTCCAGCCGTTGACGACGGCGGCGGCCGGGAGCTTCGAACGGTCGATGTCGATGACGGTCGCGTAGGGCTGGCAGAGCTCGTCCATGTGCGACAGGGCTTCGGCGTAGATCTCCTTGGCGAGGGCGAGGCCGGCGCCGCCGGCTTCGGCGAGGCCGATGACTTCCTCGAGCCAGGTCGTGCCCGCGGTCTTCACGTGGACGCCGGCGCCATGCTTGGCGAGGGCGCGGCGGATGGCCGGGTAGATGGAGAACTTGTCGCTGCCGCTGTGCACGGAGAGCTTCAGGTTGGCCGGGAGGCCGTACTTCTTGATCGCGTGGGCGATGACGCAGAGGTCGTCGTTGAACTCGCGTTCGAACTGGGCGAGGTCGCCGACGTAGTCGACGCCCTTGTTGAAGCGGCCCGTGAACTTCGGGGCGATGGTCTGGATCGGCACGCCTTCGTCGGCGATGGCCGCGAGGATGATCAGCAATTCGGGCGGGGTCTGCGGATTATCGGTCTCATCCATCGAGATTTCGGGGACGAAGCGGCCGACGCCCTTCACGGAGACGATGTGGCGGTAGACCTTGCCGGCTTCCTGGACAGCCAGCAGGAACTTGGCGGCCGTGCGCTCGACG
>CAIWNE010000088.1 GCA_903913915.1 uncultured Opitutia bacterium | reverse complement strand
TCGCGGGCGTGCTCGGTGAGCTCGGCGGAACAAGGGCAGGCGGACGAGTAGACGAAGTCGAAGTGGACGTAGCGGCGCAGGCGGTCGAGGTCGTCGATCGTCCCTTCGAGGACGGCGCGGTAATACTGCCAGCCTTCGAGGCCGGAGCGGAGGGACTTCTGCAGGATCGGGTAACGGAACTCGACCAGGATGCGGGCGCGGCTGCAATCGAGGTCCTTCTTGTATCGGATTAGGATCTCTTCGAGCAGCTCATGCGAAAGCACGCGGTCCTTGAACTCGTAGAACGTCCGCATGATGCGGGACATGTTGATGCCCTTGCGGTCGGCCGCGAGGGACACCGAGCCGGTGATCGTGCACTCGAGCGGAAGCGGCTTGCCGTCGCGCGTGGCGACGAGCATCGGCAGGCGGAAGCCCGAGATGCCGACGTGCTGGATCGGGACGTTCGCCCCCTGGATCAGGGAGGCGTCCTTGTTCTGCATGTCCGGCAACGTGGCGCGGTAAGCGTCATCGGCCCGGAAGTTCCGGTCGTAGCGGCGGGAAAGATCCCGGCTGCGGGGCGGATGTTCGGCGCGGCTCATGACAGGAAGGTTGGAGGAAAAGCCCGGACGGTCAAACGGGCTGCTTGGAAATTGTCCCCTGCGCTGGAGCCACCTGCCGGATTTGAACCGGCGACATTCTCATTACGAATGAGATGCTCTACCAGCTGAGCTAAGGTGGCGTCGCAGAGGAGCAATGAACATGGGCGGCCCGGGGCGGAAATCAAGCCTTGGCGACGCGGGAATGCCCTCGCCAGCCCCTCAACTAAGGGCAAATTAGCCCTAAAGCCCCATGCGAGCCGCCATAATCGCCCGCCAGTTCGACGTCCAGGGAAGGCTCGTGAGCGTCGAGCCCTACGGCTCGGGCAACGTCAACGACACCTATCAGGCGATCTTCCGGACGACTTTCTCCGAGCAACGCTTCATCGTGCAGCGCATCCGGAAGTCGGTCTTCCCGAACCCCGAAGTGATCATGCAGAACATGCGCGTGCTCACGGACCACTGCCACGCGAAGCTCGAGGCCGAGGCCGAAGGCGCGGACCGCATCTGGCAGCTCCCGAAGATCATCCAGACGAAGGCGGGCGAAGACTGGGTCACGGACCCGGACGGCGACCTCTGGCGGGCGATCTCGCAGATCGCGAGCGCCCACGCCTACGAGAAGGTGCGCGACCCGGAACACGCGCACGAAGCCGGCATCGTGCTGGGACATTTCCATCGCATGGTCAGCGACCTGCCGGCGGAGAAGCTCGGCTACGCCCTGCCCGGCTTCCATGTCGCGCCCGGCTATCTCGCGAAGATGGACGCCGCCCTCGCCACGCCCGGCGGGCAGGAACGCGTCGGCGACTCCGTCGAAGCCAAGCGGGCGGTCCGCTTCGTCGAAGCACGCCGAGCCCGCTGCACGACGCTCGAGGACGCGCGGACCAGGGGCGAACTGATCCTGCGCACCACGCATGGCGACCCGAAGGTCGGCAACATCATGATCGACGAGGCGACCGGCCGCGGCACCTGCATCGTGGACCTTGATACCGTGCAGCCCGGCTTGGTGCATTATGACATCGGCGACGCCACCCGCTCGGTATGCAACCCCGCCGGCGAAGACGCCGCCGAACTCGGCAAGGTGATGTTCGACCTCGAGCTTTTCAGCATGATTTACAGGGGTTATCAGGCCCACGCGAAGGACTTCCTCAGCCAGGCGGACCACCGCTATCTCTTCGACTGCATCCACCTGATCCCGCTGGAACTCGGCATCCGCTTCCTCGCGGACCATCTGGCGGGAGACGTATATTTCAAGGTGCGCTACCCCGGCCACAACCTCCGCCGCGCCTTGGTGCAGTTCAAACTGGCCGAAAGCATCGAGGCGCGCGAACCTTCGATCCGCAAGGTGCTCGGAGAATCCTGATGATCGCCGAACTCCCCGCCCTCTCGCCGACCCTCTGGGTCGCCGTCACCCTCCTGGGATTGCTCATGGTACGCGGCGCGTGGCGCGGCTATCGTCGAGGGCCGATGCGCCAGCTGGCAGGTCCTGTCGCGCTGGCGACCGGACAACTCGTCGGCTGGCTCTTCGGATCGGACCTGGGACATGCCTGCCTCCAAGGCACCACTTACCCTTGGATCCTCCGGGGCATCACCGGGGTGGTCGCCCTCAGCTGCCTCACCGGCCTGCTCTGCTATGCGCTCTTCTGGCGCCTCGGCCGGCTGCCGGACGGGCAGACGGAAGCCGAGAGTCCGATCATGGGGGCCTTCGTCGGCTGCTGGACTGGCATGCTCTATTTCCTGATACTGATCGCCGTGATCGCGACCGTGGCTTCGGTCTACGACCTCTTCGAGAAGCCCGGAGACACCAAGCACCACTGGACCGTCGAGATTCGCAATGACCTAGCCGGCACGCCTTTCACCGCCGAACTCAAGGATTGGTCGCCGATCCCAGACAAACAGCGGACCCTGATCCGACAGACCAGACGCCTGATGGTCGATCCGGAGGCCCGCCGACGCCTGATGGTTCTACCCGAAATCAAAGCCCTAGCCGTCCACCCCAGCTTCTACCTAGCATGGGAAGACAGGAAAGTGCGTGAATTATTGAACAACAATGACTTAACTGGGTTCATCGACCACCCAAAGGTTCGAGCCGCCCTCGCCGACGAAACCCTCCAAAGGGATGCCGAAAAGATCGATTTGACCAAGATTATCGACCAAGCCCTCCAGAAGCCGAAAAAGTGAGGGGGCGGCCATTTTTTGGTAGTCCCTAGGACAAGTTTGGCTATGTTCAAACTTCCCTCCCCACTCCCATGAACAAGTTCTCGTTCCTTCTGGCTGCTCTCGTCGTCTCCCTGAACGCTCAGGAAGCCAAGACCGCCGAAACCAAGGCCGCCGCTCCGGCCCCGGAGGTCAAGCTCGCCGGCGGCGCTAAGGCCGAGCCCAAGGCGTACTTCGCCGAAGTCTGGGTCGGCAAGAGCATCGGCGAATGCCTCAACTTCCAGAAGAACATCCAGGTCCTCGGCCAGCAGGTCGAAGAACTCAAGCGCCTGCAGATCTTCCTCGATAACGCGCTGACCACCCCCGAGAAGGAAGCCCGCGGCCATGAAATCGCCGCCAAGTCCGCCAAACTCAAGGGCGACAACGAGTCCATGGGCAAGCTCTACAATGGCTTCAGCATCGAGCGCCCCTACCAGTTCACCGCTACCAAGGCCGTGATCGCCACCCCGATCTCCAACGAAGAGTACACCAAGCTCTCCGCCGACAAGAACTTCAAGGCCGACACCATCATCGCCGTCGGCGAGAAGAAGTATCAGATCCGCGACACCGTCTCCGGCCAGGTCGAAGTCGAAACCTTCGGCCTCTCCCTCAAGCGCATCACCGACGCCAAGTCCCAGCTCCAGCAGCTCATCGACCTCCAGCCCAAGCTCACCAAGGACGACGACAAGAAGAAGGTCGAGAAGGCCATCAAGGAGATCCAGGACGACCTCTCGAAGAGCCTCGAAGAATTCAAGAAGGCCCGCGGTTTCGACTTCAACGCCGAAGCCATCACCCTGCCCTCCGAAGCCAAGCTGGCCGTCCAGATCACCGAGGAAGAGAAGAAGGCCATCGAAGCCAAGACCACCCCGGCTCCGGACAAGAAGTAAACCTTACCCCACCCCAAAACCACCCCTAACATGTCCACCACCGACACCCCCGCCGCTCCGGCTGAAGCCCCCAAGGGCCCGGTAATCGAGCTCATCCCGCTCGGCCAGAATCTGGCCCGCGTCGTCCTCACGATCTCCAACCAGGGCTCCCTCGCCCGCTTCCAGCAGGAACTGCAGACCCTCGGCCAGCACTTCGGCCGCATCCAGCAGCTCCAGCAGCGCATCCAGGCCGCCCTCACCACCGTCGAGCGCGACGCCCTCATCAAGGTCGGCGAAGCCGAGGTGAAGGACTTCAACGAGAAGGACGCCGTCTTCGCCAAGGTCTGGGGCTTCAACGTCCCGGCCGTGGCCAACCGCCAGTCGACCTTCGTCAACACCGCCCTCCGCCTCTTCGCCGTCGTCTCGGAAGAAGAAGCCGCCAAGGCCCGCGCCGACAAGAATTTCAAGGAAGAGCAGCTCGTCATCCGCGGCGACCGTCGCCTCCTCCAGACCGCCGAGATCCGTGGCCTCGACCTCGTCGTCCAGTTCGACCAGTTCGCCAAGGTCCTCCAGGCTCGTCGTGACGCCTTCCTCCAGCTCACCGAGCTCCTGAAGCGCGCCACCAACGACGAAGAAAAGGCCCGCATCCAGGCCCAGCTCGACCAGACCGCCGAACTCCTCCAGAAGGGCAACACCGAGATGGCCAACAGCGTCGGCTACTCGATCACGCATAATTACGAAGTCGAAGTCCTCGAATCCAAGTTCGTCATCCTGCTCAACCAGGAAGAAGTGAACCAGATCCAGGGTCTCTTCGCCAACGCCCAGCAGCAGGCTGCCGCGGCTCCGGCCGCCGAAGCGCCGAAGCTCGAGAAGAAGGCTGACAAGAAGAACTGAGCCTCGCGCTGGTTCTCCGCCACAAGGCCCGCCCTCACCGGCGGGCCTTTTTGTTGGCTAGAAGAGCTCGCCCTGCTGCGCCTCCGTCGGCGGCTTGGCCTTGGGCTTGGGCGTTTCGATCGGGGGTGCCGATGGCTCAGGCACGCTGGAAACACGGCCATGCTTGGCCTGATATCGACGTAGCGTCGAGTGCATCTCCATCTCGGCGAGGAAGGCTTCGACGGCGGCGACATCCTCCGCGACGGGCCTGCCCGGTTCGAATTCGAAGTCGGTCCGGAACGTCACGAGCTTGAGGTTGCCACGGATACGCTCGGCCTCGGCCTTCACCTGCTCGCGGAAGCGCTCAGGCTGCAAGATGTCGGTCGCCGCGAGCACGCCTTCGAGGTCGCCATGTTCGGTGAGCCATTTCACGGCGGTCTTGGGCCCGACGCCCTTCAGTCCTGGGATATTATCCGACGTGTCGCCGACAAGGGCGAGGTAGTCGGCGATCCGGGAGGGAGGCACCCCGAACTTCTCGGTCACGGCCGCCGGATCGAGACGACGCCAGCCCATGGCAGGGTTCGCCGTGGGAGGAGGAGCGAGCTGGACGACGGGGCCTCCGACGCATTGTCCGAAATCCTTGTCGGCGCTGACGATGACGCATTGGTCGCCAGCGGCGGACAGGATGCGAACGGCGGTGGCGATCAGGTCGTCCGCCTCGACGCCCCGGCGTTCGAAGACCTGGAAGCCAAGGAGAGCGGTGAGGCGCTTGATTTCCGGCAGCTGCTGGACGATCTCCTCCGGCGTGTCGTCACGCTGGGCCTTATAGTCAGGCAACACGGCCAGGTGACGGTCCGACCCGCCGAGGTCGAAGAAGACGGCGCAGCGGTCAGGCTTCTCGGCTTCGCGCAGGTCCTGAAGCGACTTCATCCATCCGTGCAAGGCGCCTGTCGGAAACTGGTCGCTCTGCCGGCGGAGATTGGAGCGCTCCATCGCGAAGTGGCTCCGGAATACCAGATTGAAGCCGTCGATGAGCAGCCAGCGCATGACGCAGTGTCTGCTGACGCGGTCAGGCCATCGAGAAAAAAGCGGGCCCGCCGAATGGCGGGCCCGTTGGCGGCGAAGCGCGAGGGTTGGCTTACTTGGCCGGCTCGGTGACGACCGGGGCCGGAGCCACCGGAGCGACGGCTTCGATCGGTTCGCGATAGACCGCGCCGCCCGGGGAGATGAGCGTGGGGTTCGAGAAGGTCGAACCGGCGCGCATGCCAGGGTGGGTGCTGCGAAGGGTGGCGCCGCCCGGGGAGACGAGGTTCGCGGTGACGAACACCATCAGGCTCTTCTTCTGGATGGTCTTGCCGCTGGAGCGGAAGGCCGCGCCGATGATCGGGATGGAGCCCAGGACCGGGACCTTGTCGTCGACGGTCTTGACTTCTTCGCGGGTCAGTCCGCCGATCACGACCGTGGCGCCGTCGAAGACGGTGACGTCGGTGGTGACTTCGCGGGTGCTGAAGATCGGCTGGAAGAAGCCCGAGGGGACGGACACGGTGGTCGTACCCGAGATAGCGATCGAGGTGCCGCCGTATTCGACGAAGCCTTCGAATTCGGTCACCTTCGGCTTCAGGTTGAGGGCGATGGAGTCGTCGGCCGCGACGGTCGGGGTGACTTCGAGGGTCACGCCGACTTCCTGGACGGTGAAGTCCTGGGGCGTACCAGCGGTGATCGCGACGGAGGTCGAGGAACCACCGCCCGCGCCGGTCGTGGAAGCGGTACCGACGTTGGACTGCGTGTCGCCGTAGGCCTGCGGATAACGGAGAAGCTGGGCGACCTTGATCACCGCGGTCTTGCCGTCGAGGACGGTCAGGCTCGGGGACGACATCAGGTCGCTGCCGGCATTCTCCTCGATCGCACGGATGGTCAGCGAGAGCGCCTCGGCGCCGAGGATACCCACGGTGTTGGACGTGAAGGTGTTGCTCGTGCTGCCCAGGTTGATGCCTCCCGGGAAGTTCGGGGCGGGCTGCGGGATGGCGGGATTGCCGGTCACGTTCAGGCTGCGCACCGTCTCATTGTTGCTCGCGAAGACGCTGTTGATCGTACGCAGGCCCGTCTGGGCGCTGACGTAATTCGCATCCGTGGGCAACGCGCCGATGGTGTTGAGGCCCCAGTTCACGGCCAATTCATTCAGGATCTTCTGTTCGACTTCCATGAACTTGGCTTCGATATGGACCTGCTTGATGTCGGAGTAGCGGCGGATGATGTTCTTCACGCGGTCCAGGTTCTTGCGGCTCTGGTACACGATGAGGTTGGTGCCGTCATACGAAAGCGTGGCCGGGAGTTCGAAGTTCACGCCCGAACGGGTGAGGAAGTTCTTGATCGCGACTTCTTCCGGACGCTGGCCGTCGCCGGCTCCGGCACCGCTGGAGGCGGCACCACCGAAGGGGCTGGCACCACCGGCGGCACCACCGGCGGCGGGAGTACCCGTGCCTGCGGCGCTGAGACCGGTCATCTTGAGGACGGCGGCCGTGGAGAGCGGATAGATTTCGGTCTCAAGCAGGCTGTCGCCGGTGTCTTCGCGGACTTCGACGATGCCGCCGGAACCGACGGTGAAGCTGAAGCCGACGCGCTTACAGGTGTAATCGAGGGCCTGGTAGACCGAGACGCCCTTCAGGCTGAGGCTGACGTTCGGATTCTTGTTGGCGGTATCGATCAGGACGATGTTCACGCCCTTCTGCTCCTTGTCATAAGAGGCGGCCTGGGTCTGCAGGAGGGTCAGGGCGCGGTCCAAAGGCTGATCGCGGACGGTGAAGCCTTCGGGCAGCTGGATGGACTTCATCTTCTCGATCACGGGATCGTTTCCGTTGGCGGAGTCGCTCTTGACGTTCTCACGGTTGAAGACTTCGGGGAGCTTCCAGGTCTCGTCGAGGAGTTCGAGGAGCTTGCCCTTGGTCACCCCACGATTCCACTGGCCGGAGTTCTCGGAGAGCATCTGGCGGATGCGGATCTGGTAGGCCTTGGACTCAGAATTGTTGGGCTGGTACTGCAGGACTTCGCGGTAGGCGTCGAGGGCGCCCTGGTAGTCGCCGTAGAGGTAGCGGGCGCGGCCCTTGACGAGCAGCTCGTCGACCTTGGCGTCCTTCGCGCGAAGTCCGGGCGAAAGCTCATCGACATTGCGGTAAGTCGGGTTGAGGCGCTTCGCGGCGAATTCCTTCTGGAGGCGGATGACGCTGGGGTCATCCTTGCCCATCAGGTCGGAATACTGGGCGATGGTGGCGGTGGCCTTGGTCATGTCGCGGTCTTCGATCGCGACAAGGGCGCGACGGGAGAGGGCGGCGCCCTTGGCTTCCTTGATGCGTTCCTTGAGAGCCCCGTTGGAGAGACTCGTGGCACCGAGCGAGCGGTCGGCGGCATCCAGGTCGGAGATGGCCTTGTCGAGGGACTCGGCCGTACCCTTGCGGATCAGGCTCTCGGCGGCCGAGACGACGTCGCCCTGCTTGCCGAGCGAATCGGCGTTGGCCTGGGCGAGGCGCTTGACCTCTTCTTGGGCGGCGGAGGCTCCGCCGGCATCGCGAGCGACGGTGACTTCCTGCTTGGCGAGGGCGATGGCGTCACGGCGGGACTGGGCAGCGGACGAGTTGATCGAGGCGATGGCGGCGTTAGCGCCGTCGAGAAGGTCGAGGGCGGCCTTATGATCGCCGGCAGCAGACTTCTTGCGGGCATCTTCGATGGCCTTGGTGACTTCGGCGAACAGCTTCTCGTGGGCGGCGGCGACGTCATCGATCGCGGAGACGGGAGCAGCGGCAACCGGAGCGGCGGGGGAGTCGGCCTTGGCGGCAGGGGCGTCGGCCTTGGGGGCGTCAGCCTTCGCGGCGGAGGTGGCGTCGGCGGCCTTCTTGGCGGCGGCGGCTTCGGCGAGGGCGGCGTTCACGGAGGCGAGGCCTTCGGTGGCACCGACATCCTTGGCGTCGATCGCAAGGATGGCTTCGAATTTTTCCTTGGCTGCCTGCAGGTTGCCTTCATCGCGGGCCTTCAGCGCCTCGGAAAGGAGCTGCGGCTTGCGCGCGGCGGCATCGCCATCCTGAGCGACGACGGAGCCGGCGGCGAGGGCGAGGGCGAGGACGGCCCAGGCAAGCTGCGAACGGTGGATTTTTTTCATGAGTTTTGGGCTTTGAAATTTATTTCTTGTTGGAGTTGGCCTTCGGAGTGGGGGTAGTGATGGGCGCGATGGGCTTGGGCGTGGCTACGGGGGCGACTCTGACGGGTACTGTTTGCGGTGCGGGAGCCGGAGCAGGAGCCTTTGGAGTGGCAGGGGTGGGAGTGGGCTTCGACTTTGGGGCGGAAGGAGTAGGAGCCGGGACGAAAAGCTCCTGCGTATCGACGGTCAATTTCTTCGGCTTCTTGGGGTTAAGAGCGAAGGATTTGTCAAAAATCACGCTCTTGTTGGCTAAGTCAATGCCTTTGACCACGTAGTGGGCGCCATTGTACGTGAACTTATCACCAACCTGGTGAAGCGTGTTGCTCCAAGAGGGGTCGGAAGTGGAAGAGAGCACGATGTCGGTGCGGGCGGTGAACTCCAGGGGCTTTTCGTCATCGATATCGACGATCTGACCGAACTGGCGGTCGTCCACGGTCAGGACGTTGCGCGTGAAGGGAATGCCGTCGGCATCCTTGCCCTTGATGACCTGGAACTTCTTCAAGGTGAGGTAAGGCGCATCCGGGATGGGCTTGTTCAACTTGCAGTCATCGATGTACTGCTTGGTCTTGACGTTCTTGAGCGTGAAAAGGCGGTCTTCCTCCTTCTTGCCGGGCCCGAGGGTGGACTGGACCAGCATGAAGGTGTAGGTCGGGTGGCCCACGGAGACCAAGGCGATGCCGAAAGGAGGCATCTCCTCAGCCTTGCGACTGCGCGGCACATAATCCTTCAGGGAAGGATCCCAGACGACGTCGATCGTGGTGAAAAGGTCGTAATCCCAGTTGTCGTCGTTCTCTTCGGGGCTGAGCCAGTCCTTGACGTTGTCCTCAAGCGAAGCCCGGCGGGTGGAGGGATAGGCATCCCCCTGAGGGACGGCTTCCTTCAGCTTGGCGATCAGCACCTTCTGCTCATCGTCACCGGGGACGGCGGGAGCGATCAAGCCGGGACGGAGGTACGCGACGGATCCCACGGCGAGCAGGATGGCGCCAAGGGATAGGAGGATGATGTCCTTGCGAGAATTCATGTCCGGGATGCTTTATTTCTTGGGTTCGCCTTCGGCGGCGGCCGCAGGCTTCTCCTCGGGGATGGAAAGGTAATCGATCTGCACGACGAAGGCGGAGACCTTACGAGGGACGACCAGGATGCGCTTGTCCTCGAGGGGGGTCGCGGGCTTGGCGCCGTTGGTCGTAGGAGGAGCGGGCTCTTCGGCGCCGAAGAAACCTCCCTGCAGGGCCGGCGCGGCGGCGACCGGAGCGGCGGCGGCCGAAGAAGCGGCGGCGCTACCAAGGATTTTTTCGACCTCCTTGGTCGCTAGGCTGACATCGATGGTGGTGATCGCGAGCGGTCGTCCGGAATTGCGGATCTTGTTCACGAAGGTGCGCAAGGTCGGGGTGTAGCCGGAGAAGCGGACACGGAAAGAAAGGGAATCGACCAGGTTGCGACGGTCGTAAGTACGGACCGGAGCGAACTCGTCGATCTCGTTGCGGACGGCGGGGTCGTCGGACGGCACGTAGGTGCCGGCTCCGGGCTTGCCTTCGGGCACGAGGACGAAGGTCTCGATCGGCTCGCGGTCGACGGACTCGATGAGGAGGGGGGAGCCGGCCGGACGGGATTCGACGAGCTGACGTACGAGGAAATCGATGATCTGGCGCTGCTGGTCGACCTTCTGGAACTCACGCTTGGGCGAGGTGCCTTGATTATGGATATAACGATGGAAGCCGAAGGCTGTAGGCTCGTTCGTCAGCAGCTTGATGCCCTGGTCGGCGGCGAGCTTGCGCCATCCGTCGACGGACTCGCGCAGGAGCGCGCTCATTTCGGCCGAGTTCGCAGACGCCTTGCCCTTGATGGCCATCTCCGGGTTGCCGGCGATGGCGGCGCGCAACGCGGCGACATGGGTCTCCATCTCCTTCACATCCTCCGCGGCGGCGGCGACGTTCTTGTCGTTCAGCGAGACGTTGGCGGCGCCCTGAGCCAGGGTATGCCCGTGGAGCAGGGTGTCCTGCGCGGTGCGGGCGGCCTTGAGGCCGCGCGCCGATTCGGCGTTGGCGCGATAGCAGAAGAACGCGAAGACGCTCAAGCCGATGAACAGCGCTGCCATCGCGATGAGCGCGAGGTTGAAGCCGAGGTTTTTCTTGAAATTCTGCATGGCTTAGAGGGCCTTATCCGGGTGGATGACGAGGGTGAGGGTCGCCTTGGGGGTCATGCGGATCACGGTCTTATTGTCGGAGGCCTTGATCGTCTGGTCGGTGACGACGATCTCATTCTCCGGGACGGCGCTGACGTAGGGCGACTTGCGGACGACGGCGAGCAGGCGGCCGATGTGGGCCTTCTCGGCCTGCGAGCGGTACTGCGGGACGTCGAGGGGGACTTCGGCGAAGAGGAAACGGACGGAGATGACGACCTTGGTGACCGACACCGGGGCCGGCGCGGGCTGACCTTCTACGGCAGGGGCGGCGGGAAGCGTCTCGTACTTCACGTGCATCTCCTCGATCCAGGTATTCTTCAAGGTGCCGACGCGGTTCTGGAGGTCGCCGAGGAAGTCAGGCCAGTTGGAACGGTTAAGCGCGACGGATTCGAGTTCCTTGGCCTTGGCCGCGAGTTCGGCCGACTTCTTGCGGGATTCCTCGATGAGGGCGCGACGATTCTCGAGCTCGGCCTTGCGACCGTCGACGATGGCGCGCTGCTCGCGATTCCAAGTATCGGCATCCTTGAAGGCCAGCAGGACGAAGAGGGGCGAGATGGCCGCGAGGAGGGCGGCCACAAGGAGACGCGGCTTGCGGGCGTCGAAGGCCTGCTGCGAGGCGATGTCGCGCGGGATGAGGTTGACGCCGATCGCCTGAGGAAGCGTGAGGCGGGCGGCTTCGCCGATGACCTCGGTGATCTGGTGCTTGGCACGCTCGAGCTGTTCCTGGTTGATGCCGGCGCCGGGGGTGATGACCGACGAAGGGTCGAACACCTCGACCGGAAGACGGAGCGTCTCGCAAAGCTGCTCGGAAAGCCCCGGGACCTGGGAGCCGCGGCCGGTGACCAGGATGCGGGTCGGCTGACGGCCGTTGGCGCCGCGGCGGACGTTGATGAGACGACGATTGATGTCCTGCGCGAGACGACGGATGAACGTCTGCGAGTTGGCCTGGAGGATCGCGACCTGCGGGTCGGATTCGGACAACTGCACCACGCCGGAGAAATAGCCGACCTTGATGGCTTCGGAGACCGCGAAAGGCTGACCGGTGTTGTCGGAGACGCCCTGGGTGAGGAGGTTGCCGCCGATGTTGGTGGCCGACTGGATGTTGACGCCGCCGGGGCCGACGAAGCTGAGCGTCGTGGAGCGGGCGCCGACGTTGACGATGAGGACCTCTTCGGCGGCGGAACCGCCGGCGAGACGGAAGGCCTGGCTGTCGAGCAGAGGAGCGGCCTGGATCGCCATCGGGCGAAGGCCGGTCGCGGTGACCATGTTCGCGATCTTGGTCGCGATCTCGGTGCGCAGGGCGAACAGCAGGACCTCTGCCTCGACGCCGTCGGAGGCCATCACCTGGCTGTCCCAGATGACTTCGTTCAGCGGATAAGGAATGGCGTTCTGGGCTTCGAAGGCGACGATCTGCGCCTGACGGGCGCGCTCGACCTGCGGGACCTTGAGCGGCTTCTGGAGAAGGAGGAAGGCGGGCGCGATCACCGTGACGCGCCCCTTGAGCTCATGGGCGTTGACCAGGCTGGCCAAGGCGGAGATAGCCGCGTTCAACCATTCGTCGTCGCCGGTCAGGCCAGGGGCGATCTCTTCGACGAAGAACTGCTCGAGGACCAGGCTGCCGGATTCGACGGAGAACTGGGACACCGAGACGTTCGATGCGGCGAGATTGACGATGGTGGCCTTCTTCTGGCTCATGCGGAAAGGAGGGAAAGGAGGGGTTAGCGGGAGGCGGCGTCTTCCCGGATGAACTCAGGGGACGGCGAACTCTGCGGAAGATTGTCGAAGATGGCGTAAGGCACCATGTACTGCGGGCGCAGCATGCCGGCGTTGGCGGCGACTCCGCGGTCGGCCTGATCGCGGGCGCCGTCGAAGTCCTTCTTGTTGACGAACTGCTTGTGGACGGCGGCGACCATGTCCGGAGCCAGGCGGCCGGCTTCGTTGAAGAGAGGGACTTCGGCGCCGCCGACCTCGAGCTGCACGTAGTAATAGTCGGGCTGCATCTTCAGGCGGTCGCGCTTCACGATGTCGCCGGGCAGGTAGAAGTAGAGGGAACGCGACGAGTTCACCTCCATCGTCAGCACCGTGGCGGAGGCGCGGTAATAAGAAAAATCAGCGGCATCCTTGGCGCCGGCGGACTTGAAGATCTCCGTGACGGTCACCTTGATCTTGTCGACCCACTGCTTGTTGGCGGTCTTCTTGACGCCCTTGTCGGCCTTGTCTTCCGCGGAAAGCTTGGCGTCGGGGTTGAAGGCGGCCTGCAGTTCGACCTGCATGCGGATCCATTCGTTCTTCTGATTGCCGATCTTGACGGGATCGAAATGCACCGAGCGGACGGAGACGGGGTTCTTTCCGGAGGCGCCTCCTTCGGACTTGGCCGTTTGCGCGAAAACGCAGGACACGGGCAGGCAGAAAGCCATTAGGCTGGCAAAAACAGCACGTACGTGGGGCATGGGGAGGTAAATCCTGCTGCCCGTGATTAGCCGAGGCAAACGCAAAAACCCGCATGTTAGGAACATTTGTTAAATGCAAAACTCTTGCATCTAAAGATCGGGTCTGCTGAAATGGATTCGCGTGCTTCGCTCTCTCCATACCTTGGCTTGGTGCCTCCTCCTCCTGATGGCCGGCCCGATGTGGGCGCAGGAAAAACCCGTGATCGTGACCAGCTTCACGATCATCAACGAATGGGTACAAGTCATTGGAGGTAAATGCTTTGAAACTGTGAATCTGATTCCGCCCCAAAGCGAGACGCACGGCTATCAGCTAAGTCCGCGCAACGCCAAAGATCTGCGCCGAGCTACCTTGATCGTGGCCATGAATCCGGAACTGGAACCCTGGCTGGCGGCTTGGGCCCAGGCCAACCATAAGTCCGATTCGGTCCTTTGGCTCTACCCGGAAGGCTCCCCGACCCAGAAAAACAACCTAGGGAGAAACCCTCATGTCTGGACCTGCGCTCCGGACGTCCGGAGGATGACCCAGGAAATCGCCACCCGGCTCACGAGGATCTGTCCCGATTTTGACGCACAATCCTCTTATGATCAATATGTTAAAGAGATCAACCGGGTAGATGACGAGCTTACCCGACTCTTCGGAAGCCTTCGGCCCGACCAACGGGCGTTCATCTCCCAACATCCCAACCTTGAGCCGTTCGCGCAGCACTACGGCCTGAAGGTAGCGGGCACGATCCTGGCCAGCGGATCGGCGGAGTCCGCCGACCCCTCGGCCCATCACTTCTCGATGCTCCTATCCCTGATCCGAAACGAGAAGATCCGGGTGGTCGTCACGGATGCAGGCCAGAACGACGCCTTCGCCCGCAGGCTGACCGAAGACGCCGGCATCCCGGCGCCCATCGCGCTGACCTTCGAATACCTCGAGCCGGCGGGCCAGCCGGGAGACACCTGGGCCTCGATGATGCTGCTCAACGGGAAGCGCCTCCACGGCGCGCTCAGCCAACGATGAGTTTCTTCGCCTCGCTTTCACGCCACCTGAGCGACGCCGTCTTCGAAGTGCTGCCTTCGATCCCTTATGCGCCGAAGGAAAAGACCGGGTGCCCGGGCAACGCGGTCGAGGCGGCAGGCCTGTCCGCCGGCGCGCGTCCTGACGGACCTGTCGCCTTCCGGGAAGCGACGTTCGCGATTCCCTGCGGATGCCGCACGGCGCTCATCGGCCCGAACGGCTCCGGCAAGTCGACGCTGCTACGCGTGCTCGCAGGCCTCACGCCGATCCGCTCGGGGAAGGTCCTGGTCGGCGGCGAATCGCCCCGCCTAGGCCGCAGCCGTATCGCATACCTCGCCCAGCGCCCGCACCTGGCGGAGCAGTTCCCCCTGAAGCTCGGGCGCCTGGTGCAGATGGGAACCTACGCCCATCACGGCTGGTTTGAAGAATGCGGTCATGGCGACGAAGCCGTCGCGCGCGCGCTGACGGAACTGGGCCTGGGCGAACTCGTCGACCGGCCCGTCCACACGCTTTCCGGCGGCCAGCTCCAGCGGGCGCTCATCGCCCGCGCCGTCGTCCAAGGAGCGGAGATCCTCCTGCTCGACGAACCGTACGCCGCGCTCGATCAGCCGAGCCGGGAGATCATCGACCGCTTCCTCTTCGACCAAGGCCACGGGTTCACCGTGGTGATGGCGACCCACGATCCGGCGGACCTGGGCCGCTTCGACCGCATCCTCGAGATGCGCGACGGCTCGGTCGTCACGCGCCACGCCTGCTCCGGCCACGACCACCGTCATGCTTGAGCCCTTGACCCAGCCGCTCGCGGAACCGTTCTTCGTGCGCGCGCTCGTCGCCGTCGCCCTGAGCGGCGCGACCTGCGCGTGCCTCGGCGCCTACGTCGTCCTGCGCCGCATGGCGTTCGTGAGCACCGCCCTCACCCACTCCATCCTGCCCGGCGTCGTCGGCGCGCTGCTGCTCGGGGTCTCGCCCTACCTCGGCGCGCTCGCCGCGGCGCTGCTCACCGCCGCCGGCGCGGCCTGGCTGGCCGCGCGCAAAGGTACCAGCGAAGACAGCGCAGTGGGCGTGATGCTCTCGGTGATGTTCGCGGCCGGCATCGCGCTCATGCAGCAGGCCAACTCGTGGCGCGACTTCGCCGGACTCCTCTTCGGAAGCGTGGTCTCGGTCGGCGGCGAAGACCTGCTCGTCATCGGCGCGACCGCCGCGGTCGTGCTGTTCGGCCTGCGCGCCCTGCACAAGGAGCTCGAGCTGGCGTCGTTCGACGAGGAATACGCCAGCCTGCTGGGCGCACGGCCGGCGCTCATGCGCGTCGTGCTGCTGGTGCTCGTCGCCTTGGGCTCGGTCGCCTGCGTGCGCCTCGTCGGCGCGCTGCTCACGACCGCGCTCTTCGTGATCCCGGCCGCGACCGGCGTGCTGCTCGGCCGCACGGTGCCGCAGGTGATGGCCTGGGGCACGGCCTGCGCCTTGGCCGGCGGGGTCGGCGGACTCTACCTTTCCTATCACTTCCCGGCGGTGCCTTCCGGGGCCGGGATCGTCCTCTGCTGCGCCCTGCCCTATCTGGCGGCGAGAGTCTTCGCGCCGCGGCGCTGATCAGGATCGCGGCGGACGGAGCGCGAGCGGCGGACCGAGCACCTCACGGGCGACGATCGCCTGGCGTAACGCGGAACGTCCGAAGAACTGCGGACGCGTCCGGGCGCGTGCCGGGCGCGTGACCTGCAAGGTGCTCGCGTCGAGATGCGAGGGAGGCGACGGCGCAGGCGGGACCGGAGCGGCGGACGCCGGCGGGGCGGACGCGGCCTTGGCCACGACCTTACGATTACGGAGAGCGCGCCGCGGCGGCGCGAGAGGCAAGGCAGGCGGCTTGGCGGAGGCCTGGCCGTTCAGTTTGTTGATGAACTCGATCACGCCGCGGACCGCCACGAAGACGACCGCGGAGAGGGCGACGACGCCGATGACGGGCGACTTCATGCTCAGGCCTTGGCGCCGGGAGCGGGGCCGTCGCCGGCGATGCCCTTGCGCATCTCGGTGTCGGAACGAAGGTTCTCGAGGCGCTGGAAGTCCATGTAGCCCATGCGGCCGGAGCGCAGCGCGTCGGCGAGGGCCTGCGGGATCTGGGCTTCGGCCTCGACCACGCGGGCGCGCATCTCTTCGACGCGGGCGCGCATCTCCTGCTCCAGAGCGACGGCGGCCGCGCGACGGATCTCGGCCTGGGCCTGCGCCATGTTCTTGTTGGCGTTGGCCTGGGCCTCCTGGAGCATCGCGCCGATGTTGTCGCCGACGTCGACGTCGGCGATGTCGATGGACATGATCTCGTAGGCGGTGTGGGCGTCGAGACCGCGCTCGAGCACGGTCTTGGAGATGCGGTCGGGGTTTTCGAGGACGACCTTGTAGCTCTCGGACGAACCGATGGTGGTCACGATGCCTTCGCCGACGCGGGCGATGATGGTCTCTTCCTGGGCGCCGCCGACGAACCGGTCGAGGTTGGTGCGGACGGTCACGCGGGCCTTCACCTTCACCTGGATGCCGTCCTTGGCGACGGCGTCGATCGTGGTGCGTCCGCTGGCCGGATTGGGGCAGTCGATCACCTTCGGGCTGACGGACGTGAGCACGGCCTCGAGCACGGACTTGTTCGTGCCGCGGGTGGCGATGTCGATCGCGCACGCGCGGTTCCAGTCGAGATGCAATCCGGCCTTCTGGGCGGCGATGAGCGCCTGCACCGTCTGCACGATGTTGCCGCCGGCCAGGTAGTGGGCGTCGATCTTCTCGACGTCGACCGAGAGGCCGGCCTTGGTCGCGGCGATCTTGGCGTCGACGATCACGCTGTACGGCACGCCGCGCAGGCGCATGCCGACGAGGTCGAACAGGCCGACTTCGGCGCCGGCGAGACGGGCGCGCACCCAGACGGTGAGGAAGGACAGCAGGAACAGGACGAGCAGCAGCAAGGCGCCTGCCGCGACCCAGAGGACGACCGTAGTGACGGCGGAGGAGTCGGTATTCATAGGAAAGGGATCAGCGGGAACGGCGGACGGTCACGCGGCCGGAACCGGCCTCGGTGACGACGACGGCGGCGTTGCGTTCGACGAAGCCGTCGAGCGAGAAGGCCTCGATGAGGGCGCCGTCGACCTCGATCGTGCCGGAAGGCGCGAGGACGGTCACGGCCTTGCCTGCCTTGCCGACATAGACCGCATAGCCGGCGGCGGCCGGGACGGCGGCCCCCTCGTTGCTGCTGACGTTGATCATCGAGCGACCGATGCCGGTCTTCGGCAGGATGCGGCGGAAGGCGAAGAACTCGAGGGCCAGGACGGCCAGGAAGACGGCGCTGAACACCGCGCAGGTGCCGGCTCCGGCGGCGGCGGAGAAATAGATGCCGGCGAAGGAGATGAGCGCGCCCAGGAAGCCGAGGAAGACCGTCGGTAGGAAGAATTCCGCGGCGATCAGGACGAGCCCGGCGACGAGGAAGCCGATGGGCAGGACGAGGGAGACCTGGTCCGGGGAGGCGGCGCTGAGCGTCATGGGAATCAAGATGCGGCCAGCCTGTCCCCTTTCCAATCTTTTCTGGGCACGGCTCCTACAATCGGCTCAAAAAACTGTAACACCCGCCGCACGCTTGCGGAAATCAGCCGGTCCGCCCTATTCTGCGCCATGGCCAAGAAACCTCCGGCGCCGCGCCGTACCCCCGTCAAGGAAGCCCACGAAGTGCTGCAGGACGCCTTGCTGAAGGCCGGCCAGGAAGCCGGCAAAGACGGCCAGCTTGCGAAGCATGGCGAGATCGCGAAGTCGCTCGGCGTCTCGCCCTCGATGCTCTACAAGTGGCGCGAGCCGGCCAAGCAAGGCAGCGGCCAGCCGAACCCGCTCCACCGCACCGCCCTCCTGCTCGAGCTCACGGGCGACACGCGTATCGTCGACTGGCTCGCGCAACGCGCCGGCGGCCACTTCACGCCCGGGGAAAGCGAAGCGGCCCCCGGCAACCTCAGCAAGGACGCCAACGCCCTCGTGCGGGAGTTCGGCCTGCTCATCGCCTCCGTCGCCGACGCGATCGAGGACCATCGCATCACCGCCGACGAGGCGCAGGACCTGCGCGAGAAGTGGAACGGCATCCGCAAGCGCGCGGAATCCTTCGTCCGCCGCTGCGAGAAAGACGGCTTCGGCCCCAAGGGCTGAGCGATTTCGCTTTCACGGACGCCGCGAAAAGGTAACCAGAACCCATGGCCGAATTCACCATCCGCCCCTACGGCGATCCGGTCCTCCGGGCCAAGGGCGACCCCGTGAAGGAGTTCGGGCCGCCGCTGCGCTCGCTGGGCGACGCGATGCTGCGCGCGATGAAGACGGCCAAGGGCATCGGCCTCGCCGCGCCGCAGGTGGGCCTCTCCCTGCAGCTATTCGTCATGGACGTGCGCGACGAGGACTTCCTTCCGGTGCTCGACGGCAAGGCCCGCCAGCCGGAGGACATCATGCCGATGCTGCTCGCCAACGCCACGGTGAGCGTGCCGGCCGGCGAGCCCGAGACCTACACCGAAGGCTGCCTCTCCTTTCCCGGCATCACCGGCGACGTCGAGCGCGTCGAACGCGCGATCGTCCGGTACCGCGACGCCGACGGCGCTCCGCACGTGCTCGAATGCGAAGGCCTGCTGGCCCGTTGCGTCCAGCACGAGCACGACCATTGCCAGGGCGTGCTCTTCATCGACCGCATGACGCGCCCGCACCAGCTGCTCACGGCGGCCAAGGTGAAGAAGCTCAAGCGCGCGACGACGGCCGAGATGAAGGCCGCCCGCAAGCAGGCCTGATCACTTCGCCGCGGCGGGGACGGCGATCTTCAGCGTGAGCTGGCCGACCTCGATGGCCTCGGCTCCGGCCGGGATGCCCGAGACCTGGAAGGCGATCGCGCCGGCGGGAGCCGTGGCGGTGATGGCGCGCCACTTCGCGCGTACGCCCTCGGACGAGGCGGGACCGCCGCCGGCGACGATGACGACGTACGGCGCGGCCGACACGCCGACCTTGGTCTGCGCGACGGAAAGATGCGCCAGCAAGGCGGAGCCGAGCGGGTTGCTCGCGCGGTCGAAACCGAGCACCCATTCGCCGCTGTCGGCGAGGCGCGGGATGAAGCTGCGGTCGTCGCGCAGCGCGATGGCGCAGGTGCCGGCCGGCGCGGCGGCGGCGCCGAACTCGGTGTAGGCGGCCTCGGAGCCGATGAGCTTCATCGCGTAGGCATCGGCCAGGCGGAGGAAAAGCAGGCCGCGCGCGCCGTCGGCGGACACGGCGTAATATTCGGCCCAGGCGACGGCCACCTGCTTCGGCGCGGTGGCGGGCGGGAGGCCTTTGGACAGGGACGGCGCACCCTTTTCGGCGCCGGGGACATAGGCGTACCCTTCGGCCGGGACAGGCGCGAGGGACTTGTCGTCCACCTTGCTCCAGGCGGCGCGGATGTCGGCGGTCATGTCGGCCGGGCGGGCGAGCTTGCCGTCACCAAGGAGGCTGATCGAGCCGATGAAGTGGACCTTCGAGTAGCCCGAGTCACGGGCGAGTTTCTGCAGGCGGACGGCCGACTGCGTCACGGCGACGTTCCAGGCGGCGGGCGCGAATTCGGCGGCGAAGGTGACGGGCTTGGTCTTCTCGGCCGCACGGAGCGCGGCGGCGGCGCGCAGGCGGGCCAACGAAGGGAGGGCCTGCTGGATCTGGGCGTTGCCTTCGTCGATCATCTTCTGGGCGCGGGCCTTGGCCTGCTCGGGCGTCTCGGTGAGTCCGCCGACCTTCGGCCCCTTGTTGGCGACCGCGATCGAAGTCGCGGTGCTCATGATGCTCTGGCCCATCTTGGCGCGGGTATCCCCGGCCTGGGTGATGCGCATCGCGCTGCTCCACTCGGCCATTTCGTTGGGCTTAAGGTAACGGACCACCTCGACATCGGGGATGGGAGGGGGCGGAGGAGGCGCCACCTCGCCGGCGGCGACGAAGATCAGGGAGGCGAGGAGGGCGTACATGAGGGGGAAGGGTCAGGACTCGTCGAACTTACGCGCGAAGAGGGCTTCCATCTCGCCCAGAAGGGCGGCGCCATCCTTGCCGCGGACGGAAAAGCGGAGCTTCGAGTTCTGGCCGGCGGCCAGCATCATGAGACCCATGATGCTCTTGCCGTTCACGGCTTCCTCGTCCTTGGAGACGGTGATCTCGACATCCGGGTAGCGGTTGGCGAGACGGACGATCTGGGCGGCCGGGCGGGTGTGGATGCCCATCCGGTTCTGAACGGTGAATTCGCGGGCCAAAGCCTCGTGGGTTTCTTCCATATAAGGGGTCGTTCCTGCGACGAACACAGGATAGAGGAAAAGGGAGGCTGGCGGCAAGGCGGGTCAAGGCAAATTGAGCCCAAGGGAGGGGACGCTTGACCTTCCCCGCCAGAGCCCTCCAATCAACCCAAAC
>CAIWNE010000087.1 GCA_903913915.1 uncultured Opitutia bacterium | reverse complement strand
GGCTTCGATGTCCTCGCGCTCGAGTGGGGTCACGAAGGTCTTGCAGAGTTCCTGGGTGATCGAGAGGCCGATGCGCTTGTCGACGCGGCGGGCGACGACGAGCTCGGTGAAGCGCTGCTCGAAGTCCGGCTTGCCGACCTGGGCGTAGAGCTTCGAGAGCGACTTGGCGCTCTTCTGGGCCTCGTCGGCGCTGGCTTCGAGCAGTTCGTAGAACTTTTCATCCTTACCGAGGACCTTCTTGAGGAAGTCTTTCATGGGGTTTTGGGTGGCTTCGTTCAACTTGCGGCAGGGGAGGGGGTGCAAGCCCAGTCCGTAACGCATCCGTAACATCCGTAACATCAGCATATTGCGATTGTTACGATTGTGTGTCGGTTGGGGCCGGCGGCTGTTGCCTTATTAAGACATCCGCGACGCGGGACTGACACCTTCGCCATCTAACATCCTGCTCCATGGAAGAAACCACCAAGGTCCCTGGGCAGCATAAGATCCACTTCCGGACGTTGATCCTCTCGGATCTCCATCTGGGCACCAAGGACGCCCAGGCGCGCGAGCTGCTCGACGTGCTCCGCGGCATCCGCTGCGACAAGCTGATCCTGAACGGCGACATCATCGACCTCTGGTCGCTCCAGCGCAAGAACCACTGGTCGCCGGCGCACACGGCCGTCGTCCGCCGCATCATGAAGATGGCGGAGAAGGACGGCACCAAGGTCGTCTACCTGCGCGGCAACCATGACGACTTCATCCGCCGCCTGATTCCGCTCGTGCTCGACCGCATCGAGCTCGCCGAAGAACATATCCACGTCGCGCAGGACGGCCGCAAGTACCTCTGCATCCACGGGGACGCCTTCGACGCCGTCACCGTCAAGATGCGCTGGCTCGCCGTCATCGGCGACATCAGCTACCAGATCCTCCTCGACCTGAACCGCTTCTACAACAAGTGGCGCGCCTGGCGCGGCAAGGAATACTTCTCCCTCTCCCAGGCCATCAAGGCGAAGGTGAAGTCGGCGGTGAGCTTCATCTCCAGCTTCGAGGAACACCTGCAGACGCTGGCCGCGCGCCGCGGCTGCGAGGGCGTGATGTGCGGCCATATCCACAAGGCCGAGGACCGCATGATCGGCGACATCCGCTACATCAACTCCGGCGACTGGGTCGAATCCATGACGGCGGTGGTGGAGGAAGACGACGGCCGCATCCGCGTGGTCGAGCGTCCCGAGCTCATGCGGCGCATCGCCGAACGTCGCGCCGCCTTCGAGGCCGCCAAGAACGCCCCGGCCGCCGAAGCCAACGCCCCGATCGCCTTCGTCGCCTGATGAGCGTCATTCCCGTCCTGACGGCCGGCTTCGGAGAAGGGCACAACGCCGCCGCGCGTTCCATCCTCGAGGCCCTCGGCCGCCGGCCGGGCCTGACCGGCGAGCTGCACGACCTCTTCCTCGAGGCCTACGGGGCCGAGAAGGCCAGGAGCCAGCGCGACAGCTACATCGGCTTGGCCAACAAGTATCCGCGCCTCTGGGGCTGCATGTACACGGCGCTCGACCGGCTGCCGCTCGTGCGGGCCTCCTTGCCTTTCGTCCGGCCGGTGGAGAAGACCCTCAACGCGATGCTCGACGCAAAGCAGCCGCCCGTGGTGGTCTCGGCCTACCCGCTTTACAACTACATGATGGCCCGTCGCTGGCATCGCGCCGATCCGGCCCGGCCTCGCCTCATCACGGTCGTCACCGACTCCATTTCCGTCAACCGGGCGTGGCATCGCGCGCACTCCGACTGGTACGTCACCCCGAACCAGGCCACGGCCGACGTCATGGTCCGGCAGGGCGTGCCCGCCGCCAAGGTGCTGCCTTTCGGCTTCCCGGTCTCGTCACGGCTTGCCGCCCGTTCGTCGGCCAAGGCCGGGGAGCGTCCTCGGGTGCTCGTCATGCTCAATCCCGGCAAGCGCGACGCGGTCGAGCTCGCCACCGCGCTTTCCACGCTCGGACTCGAGCTCACCATCACCGTCGGCAAGGACGCTTCCTTCAAGGGAGCCGTCGAACGCGCCGTCGAAGGCCGCGCCGAGGTGCTCGGCTGGACCGACCGTATCCCGCAGCTCATGCTTTCGAGCCACCTCGTCGTCAGCAAGGCCGGTGGCGCGACCACCCATGAGTGCGTGGCCGCCGGCGTGCCGATGATCATCACGCAGGTCATCCCTGGGCAGGAAGCCGGCAATGGCCGCCTGATCGCGGAGCACCACGCCGGCGCCTATGGACTGACGCCGGAATCCGCTCGCTCGATCATCGCCGAAGCCTTCTCGGACGACTGGGCTCTGTGGAAGAAATGGAAAGCCTCGGTCGACGGCCTCGGCGACGCCGGCGGCGCCGATCGCGTGGCTGACCTGGTGCAGAGGGAGATGGCGGTGAAGAGTTGAGGACCGCTCGTTAACTCAAAGGGAAACCGGAGACCGGATAATTGGTTGCGGTTTTTCAGCCGTAGCATCCTTCCCGGTCTCCCTTGCGTTTCTGAGAACGGACGCGGTGTCACCGCGTCCCTGAATTAGCCTCTGGCTTCCAAATAGGCCTTCACCTCGCCGGCGAGCTTGTCGCTGAGGCCGGCGACCTCGGCGATCTGCTCGACGGTGGCCTTGCGCAGCTTCTGGATGCTGCCGAAGTGTTCGAGGAGGGCGTCCTTGCGCTTCGGTCCGAGGCCGGGCATCTCGTCGAGCAGCGACTCGCGCAGCTTGCGGCTGCGGAGCTCGGCGTTGAAGTCGTTGGCGAAGCGGTGGGCCTCGTCGCGGATGCGCATGAGCAGCGCGAGTCCGACGTCGTGGCGCGGCAGCTTCAGTTCGCGGCCGTCGGGGAAGACGATGGTCTCCTCGCGCTTGGCGAGCCCGATGAGCGGCGGCGCCGCGAGGTCGTGCTCCTTGAACGCCGCGAGCGCGGCGCCGACCTGGCCGAGGCCGCCGTCGATGATGACGAGCTCGGGGAAGGCCCGGTGTTCCTCGTGCAGGCGGGTGTAGCGGCGGCCCACCACTTCCTGCATCGAGCGGAAGTCGTCGTTGCCCTCGAAGGACTTGATCTTGAAGCGGCGATACCCGGACTTGTCGGCCTGGCCGTCGACGAAGCGCACCATCGACGCGACCGCGAGCGTGCCGGAGATGTGCGAGATGTCGAAGCACTCCGCCGTGGCGGGCGGGCGTTCGAGGCCGAGCGCCGCGGCGAGAGAAGAGAGCGCTCCGGCTTCGTCGCGGCGCGGCAGGGGGTTCTCGCGTAGGAAGCGACGGGATTTCTCCGTCGTGCGCTTCAGGGCGTCGAGCAGGTCGCGCAGGCTCGCCGCCTTCTCGTAGTCGCGCTCCGCGGCGGCCTTGCGCATGTCGGCCTCGACCTGCTCGGCCCATGTCTCGACCTTGCCTTCGAGGACCGCGCAGGCCTCGGTCACGCGCGCGGCGTACTCCTCGGTCGTGACGACGTTGGCGTGCTCCTGGATCTCGGCGCGTGCGTCGTCGTAAAGTTTCCAGGTGCCGTCGGGCAGGGCGGTCGGCGTGCTGTCGGCGAGCAGGATGCCGAACTTCTTGCGCATCTCGTTGAGCGTGCGGCGGACGGCCTGCTGGTGGGGGAACGGGCCGAAGTAGCGGCAGGCGTCGGTGGTACGGGCGCGGACGATGCGGAATTTCGGAAGGGGGTCGGCGAGGTCGACCCGGACCTGGGGGAACTGCTTGTCGTCGCGGAAGAGGATGTTCCAGCGCGGGCGCCAGCGTTTGATCAGCTTGCCCTCGAGGAGGAGGGCCTCGGTCTCGGACCGGACCTCGTGCCATTCCATGTCCGCCACCGTGTCCATCATCGCGGCGACCTTGGGCGTCATCCGCTGGCGGGGCATGAAATAGGAGGCCAGACGCTTCTTGAGGTCCTTGGCCTTGCCGACGTAGACGACCAGCCCCGCCGCGTCCTTCATCAGGTAGACGCCCGGGGTATGGGGGGCGCGCCGGGCCTTGGCCTTGGGCGAAAGTTCTTCCCGGTCGGTTTGCATTTTTGGCCTGGTCCGTTAACCCTGCTCGGACGCCCCGTTTCCGCAAATGCTTTCCTGCAACAGTCGCCCCCGCCAAGTCCTCGTCATCAACGTGGGCGACGAACTGCTCGACGGCATCCGCGAGAACGGCCACCTGCTCTGGCTCGGCGAGCACCTCGCCCGCCGCGGCTTGCCCATCACCCGTTCGCTCGTGGTGAGAGATGACGCCGCGGAGATCGCCCGGGCGGTCGGCGAAGCCTGGGGCGCCTACGACATCATCGTCACCACCGGAGGCATCGGGCCGACCTCCGATGACCATACCCGCGAAGCCGTCGCCGGAGCGCTCGGCCTCAAGCTCGAACACGTGCCGGCCGCAGAGAAGGCGTTGCGCGAACGCTTCAAGATGATCGGACGCAAGTTGGCTCCGGCCGACCTCAGCCAGTGCTACGTTCCCGTCGGCGCCGATTCGCTCCCCAATCCTCGCGGCACCGCCCCCGGCGTCTTCTACCATCGTGACGGCAAGGCCCTCGTGATGCTCCCCGGTCCGGCGCTCGAGCTTCGCCCGATGTTCGAGGACGAGGTCGTCCCTCGTTTGCGCGACGTCGGTTGCGCCTGCCAAGGAGAGGCCTACGTCCAGGTGCGCACCTTCGGCATCGGCGCCGTGCCGCTCGAGGCGATCGTCCGCCCGCTCCTCAGGCCCGGCATGGTGCTTTCGTTCGGCACGCATACCGGCGTGGTCGACGCGCGCATCTCTTCCGGAGGCAACGGCTTTACCGCGGAAGACCTCTGCGAAGTCGCGCGCCAGGTGCGCGACGCCGTCGGACACGACTTCGTCTGCACCGGGCACGCTTGTCTGGCCACGCTGGTCGTCGAGCAGCTGCGCAGCCTCGAGCGGACCGTCGCCCTCGCCGAGTCCTGCACCGGCGGACTGCTCGCCAACTCCTTCACCGACGTCCCCGGCGCCTCCAAGGTCTTCGCCGGTTCGGCCGTGTGCTACGCCAACGACGCCAAGGTCAACCTGCTCGGCATCCGCGAGTGCCTGATCGCCCAGCATGGCGCCGTCTCGGCCGAATGCGCCGCGGCGATGGCCACCGGCGCGATCGAGAAGTTCGGGTCCGACTACGCGATCTCCGTCACCGGTTATGCCGGACCCGGCGGCGGCACCGAGGCCGACCCCGTGGGTACCGTCTATCTGGGGTATGCTTCCCCGACGGGCGTCTGGTCGCGTCGCGTCTCCCTTCCGGGCGATCGCCGGCAGGTCAAGCAGCGCGCCGTGAACACCGCCCTGGACTTCATGCGCCGCCAGCTGAACAAGTACCGCATCGAAGACCTGATCCACGGCGCCTAACGGCCTGCGTGATGGGTGCTGGCGGTTCGCGGTTGGCGGAAGGCGGTTTGATTCCCCAGTCCGGTTCTTTTCTAGGCGCGTACTCTTAACCCGAAGGCCGAGCCTTAGGCCTAACGGCCGGCCGCTGACACCTGCAGGCCTGTCTTGTGGCCTGCGAACGACAAAGGATTGCCACGAGGGGGCAGGGAGGAAGATTAGGCCCGTGCCCGGCTATCTCGCCATCATCGCTGGTAAGGACGAATACCTCGTCGACCAGGACGGCCGTGCCTGTTTCGAGAAGGCCAAGAAGGCGGCCGGCGCCGACGCCGAAGCCGAGGTCATCTCGGGACAGATCATCCGCGTCGAGGACGCCCGCCCCCTCGAGGTCCAGTTCACCGAGTCGGTGAAGACCCTTTCGATGTTCGGTGGCAGGCGCGTCATCTGGCTGCGCAACTTCAACCTCGTCTCCGATTCCGTCCAGGCCAAGTCCGAGGACGTGAAGGAGAGCCTCGCGAACATGCTCAAGGTCGCAAGCGAGGCCGATGCCTCCGTCTCGATCGTCATCTCCGCGACGCCTTACGACGGGCGCCGCAAGGACCTCGTCAACCTCAAGGCCGAGGCGACCGATTTCATCCTGCACGCTTCGCCGTCCAAAGGCCAGTACGACAAAGGCGAAGGGCAGGCTGACGCGCAGATGGCGCTCGCCGTCGAGCGCCTCAAGTCGCTCGGCGTGAAGTTCGACCGCGTCGTCCCCGAGGTCATCGTCGGCCGCGTCGGCCAGTCGACCCGCCTCGTGCTCGGCGAGTGCGAGAAGCTCGCGACCTATGTGGGTCCCGGCGGTACGATCAAGCAATCCGACGTACTCCTGCTCGTGCCGACCTTCGGCGAAGGCGATTTCTTCGAACCCATCGAGGCCCTCGCCGAGCGCGACCTCAAGTGGGGCATGGAATCGCTCGACCGATATTTCTTCAACGAGGATTCCAGCCGCCCGCTGCTCGCCGCCTTGCAGAACCGGCTGCGCCTCCTCATCCAGATCCGCTGCCTCGCCGACTCCGGCGATTTCCGGCTCAGCGAGGCGGGCCTGCCCAAGGGGCAGTTCGAGGCCGCCAGCGGCCGGCACGGACCGACCTTCGGTTCCGCGGCCAAGTCCTCCGCCAATCTCTTCTCGCAGCACCCCTGGTACGTGAGCAACAAGCTCGCCCCCTCGGCGGCCCGCTACACCCTCGCCGAACTCGTGGACCTCCAGCTGGCCTGCGCCGACTGCTTCGACGCCTCCAACCGCGGCGAGGACGAGTCCTCCGTCCGCGCGATGTTCCTCCGAGCGCTTGCCGTGAAGCGTTCCGCCTGATATAAATCCCTTTCTACCGATGGAATCCGACAACGTCCCCAACGTCCTCGCCGACCGCTACGCCTCCCCGGCGATGAAGGCCGTCTGGTCCACCCGAGGCCGCGTGGTCCTCGAGCGCGAATATTGGATCGCCGTGATGAAGGCCCAGCGTGACCTCGGCCTCGACATCCCTCCGGCCGCGCTCGCCGCGTACGAGAAGGTCAAGGACCAGGTCGACTTCGATTCCATCCGCCGCCGCGAGGAGGAGACCCGTCATGACGTCAAGGCGCGCATCGACGAGTTCTGCGCCCTCGCCGGCCATCAGCACGTCCACAAAGGCCTGACCAGCCGCGACCTCACCGAGTCCGTCGAGCAGTTGCAGGTCTTCCGCTCGCTCCAGCTCGTCCGGGCGAAGGGCGTCGCCGCGCTCGCCGCGCTCGCCCGTCGAGCCCAGGCCGACCGAGACGTCCTCATCGCCGCCCGCACGCACAATGTCGCCGCGCAACCCACCACCGTCGGCAAGCGCTGGGCCATGTTCGGCGAGGAATGCCTCCGCGGCATCGCGCAGGTCGACGCCGCGCTCGCCGCCTTCGCGGCCCGCGGCCTCAAGGGCGCCGTCGGCACGCAGCTCGACCAGCTCACGCTTTTCTCCGGCGACATCGCCAAGGTCTCCCAGCTCGAAGGCCGCGTGCTCGCGCACCTCGGCATCCCGCACTCGCTCGGCGCCGTCGGCCAGGTCTACCCCCGGTCGATGGACATGGAAGTCGTCGCCGCGCTGCTCTCCGCCGCGTCCGGCCCGTCGTCCTTCGCGAAGACCCTCCGCCTGATGGCCGGCCATGAGCTCGCCAGCGAAGGCTTCCTGCCGGGCCAGGTCGGCTCGTCCGCGATGCCGCACAAGATGAACGCCCGTACCTGCGAGCGCATCAACGGCTTCCACGTGATCCTGCGCGGCCACCTCGCCATGGCCGCCTCGCTTTCGGGCGAACAGTGGAACGAGGGCGACGTGTCGTGCTCCGTCGTCCGCCGCGTGCTCCTGCCCGACGCCTTCCTCGCGATCGACGGACTCTTCGAGGCCTTTCTCACCGTGCTCGGCCAGATGGAGGTCAATCGTCCGGTCATCGACCGCGAGTCGCGCCACTACCTGCCGTTCCTGCTCACGACCACTTTCCTCATGGAAGCCGTCAAGGCCGGCGCCGGCCGCGAAGAGGCTCACGAGGCCATCAAGGAGCACGCCGTCGCCGTCGCCAAGGAGCTCCGTACCGGCAAGATCGAGCGCAACGACCTCGTCGACCGCCTCGCCGCCGACAGCCGCCTTCGCCTGCCCAAGTCCGTCCTCCTCGATGCCGTCACCAAGGCGGGCGAGCTGACCGGCTCCGCGGGCGCCCAGGTGGATGCTTTCGTGAAGCAGGCCGCGGACTGGTCCCGGAAGGTCCCCGAGTCCGCTCAGGTCAAAGCCGGACGCATTTTGTAGGCCTTAACAGGGGGGTGCAGGCGGGGGAGGGTTTTCCGTGTTGCCAAGGGGGGTGGGGCTTCCCACAACCCACTTTTCAACTCGTTCACACCCATGTCTTCTCCCCTCATTGGCAATCTTCTCGTCGCGCAGAGCGGCGGTCCGACCCCCGTCATCAACGCCAGCCTCGCCGGAGTGATTTCGGAAGCCCTCAAGCATGAGGACGAGATCGTCGAGATCTATGGCGGTCTCAACGGCATCCAGGGCGTACTCCACGAGCAGCTCGTCGATCTCGCCGCCGAATCCCAGCAGACTCTCCGCGCCCTTCGCCACACCCCAGGCGCCGCCCTCGGCACCTGCCGCTACAAGGTGAAGAAGGCCGAAGACTTCGACCGCATCCTCCAGGTCTTCGAAGCCCACAACATCCGCTACTTCCACTACATCGGCGGCAACGACTCCCAGGACACCGCCGCCAAGATCGACGCCCTCGCCAGGGAGCGCGGCTACGAACTCCGCGTCGTCGGCGTGCCGAAGACCATCGACAACGACCTTCCCCTCACCGACCACTGCCCCGGCTTCGGTTCCGTCGCCAAGCACATCGGCGTGACCATCCGTGAGACGGCCCTCGACAACGCCGCCATGGGCCAGAACGACTTCGTCTCGATCCTCGAGGTCATGGGTCGCAACGCCGGCTGGCTCGCCGCCTCGTCCGTCCTCGCGCATCGCCGCGACAAGGGCGAAGACAAGTCCGTCAAGAACACCCACTACACCAACACCGCACCGCACATCGTGCTGCTCCCCGAGGTCGCCTTCAACGCCGACAACTTCATCCGCCGCGTCGAAGAAGTCCTGAAGAGCAACGGCCACTGCTTCGTCGTGGTCTCCGAAGGCGTCCAGGACGCCACCGGCAACTACCTCGGCGCCGACACTTCCAGCACCGACGCGTTCGGCCACGCCGTCCTCGGCGGAGCCGGCGAATACCTGCGTACGCTCGTCGAATCCCGTTTCGACGGCGTCAAGGCCCGCTCCTCCAAGCTCGGCATCACCCAGCGCGCGGCTTCGCACAACGCTTCGAAGACCGATGTCGACGAGGCCGAACTCTGCGGCGGCGCCGCCGTCAAGGCCGCCCTCGAAGGCGAGTCCGGCAAGATGGTCATCCTCGCCCGCTCGGAAAAGGAGACCTACGCGGTCCAGACCCTCCTTGCTCCTCTCGACCAGATCGCCAACGGCGTGAAGGCCTTCCCGGAGAAGTGGATCGGCGAAGACAAGATGTCCATCCACCCCGACTTCGTCCGCTATGCGCTCCCCCTTATTCAGGGCGAACTGCAACTGCCTTTCGATCAGGGACTTCCGAAGTACGCCCAGCTTTCGGCGATCGCCGTCCAGCGTCGCTTGGAGAAGTACGTAACGGCCTAAGCAAAGTCGCCTTGACCATGAACAAAGACCCCCGTTTCGGGGGTCTTTTTGTTTTAAAGGGTTTGCCTCGATGTTGGGGCGGGTTAGTTTTTCTTCTCCCCACAGTCTCCATGAGTTCCTTTTTCAAGCACCTGGGAATGGTCGCCTTTGCGCTCCTGCCTATCCTCTCTTCTGCCGCGCTCCAGTCCGGCAAGGTCCAGGTCGGCAAGGTCACCGGCACCGTGACGCTCGTCGACGCGAAGTCGCAGCGTAAGGCGCTCGCGACCGGCGCGACGTTCCAGGAAGGCTCCCTCGTCGAGACGGGCATCAATTCCACGGCCGAACTCGTCTTCTCCAACGGCGCTTCCGTCGTGCTCACGCCGAACACCGTGCTCGATGTGCGTACGCTTCGCCAGGTCCCTGCCGCCGGGATCGTCTCCCCTTACCGCCAGATCGAGAAAGATCCGAGCCCTTCCGTCACCGAGCTCGAGATTCCGCGCGGAAAGATCATCGGCGAAGTGCGTAAGCTGAACTCGTTTTCCACCTTTACCGTCAAGACTCCGGCCGGCCTTGTCCGCATCCGCGGAACGGTCTTCACCGTCGAATACCGCATCGGTCCCGACGGCATCGGCCAGGTCGTCGTCGACTGCGTGCGTGGTTCCGTCGAGACGACCGTCTATAGCTGCAACGCCGGTCCGGTCACCGTCGACCCCGGCATGCAGGTTTCCAGCTCCGTCCCTTCCGCCGCGTTGATCGCCAGCCTCGCCAAGTCCGCTTCCGCCGCTCCGAACGCCCCGAAGGCCGCCGCGCCTTCCGCCGCGACCCTCGCCGCGCTTTCGCAGCCGGTGCGCGTCATGCTCTATCCGATCCCGGCCGAAGACCTCGCCATGATCGCCGCCTTGCTCGGCGAGAATTCCACGCTCCCGGCCGAAGTCGCCGCGACCGTCAACGCCATGGCCCAGACGATGCCTAGCCGCGCGCAGATCTTCGCCGGCGGCGTCGGCGGCGCTCCTTCGAAGGCCTTCGGCACCGTGATCTCCGAGGCCCAGGTCACGGACGACGTCGCCAAGGAAGACAAGAAGTTCGCGCCAGGCGCCCCGATGAACACCACCACCGGCGGCAGCGAGACCCTCGACGCGACGCTCAAGAAGATCACCGACAACGTCGACCGCACCGTCGAGCAGAAGCAGGTCAACCCGACGCCGACCGGCGTCTGAGCTTCGCTCCACAGGTCCGATGAGAAGGCCCGGCACCCGCCGGGCCTTTTTATTCGCAACGGTTTTCTCCGCTCGCTTTGACCGCTGCTGCGGACATCTTGGAGGCGCATGCCGATCGCCGGTAAATTCATCACGTTCGAGGGAGGGGAGGGCGCGGGCAAGTCCACGCAGCTGACCCGTCTGGCGGAGCGTCTGCGCGTCGCCGGCGAGACCGTGCTGAGCCTGCGCGAACCGGGCGGCACGCCGTTCGGCGAGAAGATGCGCGACTTGCTCAAGCAGCCGGGTTCGGCGATCCAGCCGGCCGCCGAGGCCTTGCTCTTCGCTTCCTGCCGCGCGCAGCTCGTCGCCGAGGTCATCGCCCCGGCCCTCGCCGCCGGCAAGGTCGTGCTCTGCGATCGTTTCATCGACTCCACCGTCGCCTACCAGTCCGGCGGTCGCGGCCTCGACCGCGCGCTCATCGAATCCGCCAACCGGCTGGCCTGCGGCACCGTACGGCCGGACCTGACCGTCCTGCTCGACCTCGATCCGACCCGTGGCCTTGGCCGTGCTTCGGTCCGCGACCATGGCCAGGCCGACCGCTTCGAGGTGCTCGGCGCCGAGTTTCATCGCAAGGTCCGCGAACTTTATCACGCGCTGGCGAAGGAGGAGCCCGGCCGCTTCTTCGTGGTCGACGCCGCCCGCCCTCCCGAAGCCGTCGAACAGGAGGTCTGGCATGAAGTCGCCCGCCGCTTCCACTGAGCTCTCGGACCTCCCGGTCCTGAAGGTGCTCGCCCGCGCCCGCGCCGAGGGGAGGATGCCTCATGCCGTCCTGCTCACCGGCGCCGACGGGGCCTTGCTCGCCCGCGCCGCCGAACATCTGGCCGCGTTGCATCTCGGCGTGCCGGACCCCGTCGCCGATCCGGATTGCCGCGTGCTGCGTCCGTCCGGCCTGTCGCGCACGATCAAGGCGGAGTACGCGCAGCAGGTGGTCTCCTCGTTGAACCTCACCTCGGTCTCCGAACGCCGCGTGGTCCTCATCCATGAGCCCGACCGGCTCAATGCCACCGCCGCGAACTGCCTCCTGAAGACCCTCGAGGAGCCGCCTCGCGGGACGCTCGTGGTGCTGCAGACGGCCAATTATTACTCGGTGCTGCCGACGGTCATCAGCCGTTGCATGCGCTTCCATATCGCGGGCGAGGCGCCGACCATCGCCGACGCTTCCTGGGCCGACTGGTTGCGCGAGATGGACAAACTCCTCACCCGCATGGTCAAGGGGCCGGCTTCGCCGACAGCCCGGGTCTCCGAAGTCTTCATCCCTCTCTACGCCCTCTGCGCCCGCTTCGAGGTCCTGCTGCAACTCTTCGTCGAAGAGGCCCTGGAAGCCGCGCCGCCGCCTCCGCCGTCCGATGACGACAAGGACGACGTGGTGAAGGCCCATGAGGCGACGATCTCCCGCGGGATCAGGGCGCGTCTGCTCTTCTCGGTCGAAGAGAAGCTCCGGCTCATCGGCCGCAACCACCCGGGGTGCGCGGAGCAGGTCGCCATGTCGGTCGGTTATCTCGAGGACGCCCGTCGCCGGATGGAACTGAACTATCAGGTCCTGGCCGCATTCGAACAGTTCCTCCTGCGCACGTTGCGCGTTTTCGCCCTCCGCCCCCGCCCGGCGTAACTTAACCCGTTTCCCGGAGTTACAACAAAGAGATGGCCCAGGAAGAGCCCATGCTCCCGGACGACGAGGACGACAAGAGGCTGATGGCTTTGGTCGCGGAAGGGGATGACGACGCCCTCCGCCTGCTCGTCAACCGGCATCATGCCCGGTTGGTCGGCTACCTGCGCGGCGAAGTCGGTTCCCAAGCCACGGCCGAAGAGCTGGCCATGGAGGTCTTCATCCGCCTGCACCGCGCGGCTTCGCGCTGGCGGCCCGAAGCGAAGCTGAGCACCTACCTGATCCACATCGCGCACAACCTCGTGCTCAACGAGTGGCGCCGTCGCGGCCGCAAGCCTACCACCGCCTTGGAATTCGCCGCCGAGCCGGGCGACAGCACCCAGCAGTCCGCCCGCCGCGTGGCCGAACTCGACGAGGCTTTCCAGCGGGCGATCGCCCAGCTGCCCCCGGAACAGCGCACCGCCATCCTCCTGGTCGTCCAGCAGGAACTGCCTTACGAGGATATCGCCGAGATCATGGGTGTCCCGGTCTCCTCGGTGAAGACCTGGATCCACCGCGCCCGGAGCCGCCTACGCGAGCTCCTGAAAGACTTCTATGGAAACGAATGAACCCTGCAACTTGCCGGCGACGGCGGTGTTTAACTACATGAACTGAGCCATGGACAATCCTAACCACAACGCCTTCGACCAGGAGCTCGCCGCCTCGCTCAGCCGTGGCCGCTCCGTGGCCGTCCCCGGCTTCGCCGGCCGCGTCGTCGAGGCCGTCCGCGCCGATCGCCGCCGCCGCATCGTCATCCGCTGGAGCTCCGTGGCCACGGCCGCCGCTGCCTGCCTCGTGGCCGTCCTCACTTTGTCCGCCCCCTCCGAGGAGGCGCTCAACCGCCAGACCCTCGCGCTCGTCGCCCGCGACGAATCCGCCCAGCTCGCCGACCTGCTCGGCGCGGCCGACGACCTTTCGCTCCTTTCGCCCGCGGTCGACAAGCCCAGCGTGGTCGAAGTCCTCAACGCCCCCGGCTCCTGATCCGATGAAGAAGCGCTTCGTTCTTCCGGCTCTCGCGATGGCAGCTTCGCTGGCCTATGCGCAGCAGGCCCCCGTCCGTTCGCCCGACTCCGACCCGACGGTCGAGGAGATCCAGACCATCCGCAAGATCGTCGAGCTCCCGCCCGAACGTCTCGCGCGCATGCGCTCCGCCATCGAGAAGATGGAGCGCATGTCGCCCGAGTCCCGCCGTGAGTTTGCCGCCAACCTCGCCAAGTACGAGACCGCGACCCCTGAGGAGCGTCATAAGATCATGAAGGAGATGCGCGAACGCGGCGGTCTCGGCGCGCGCGTGCTCGAACATCATTTCAAGACGCTCAGCCCCGAGGAGGCCAAGGCCGAACGGGCCCGCATCCAGGCCCTCACGCCGGAACAGCGCATGGAATTCGTCCGCAAGCTCGCCGAGAAGTACGGTCCCGAGCTCGCGAAGGAGAAGGGCAAGGGCGGCGAGGCCAAGGAAGGCGACAAGAAGCGCCGCAAGAAGGACGAAGCCGAGGCGCCCGCCGCGGCCGGCGAGGCCAAGCAGTAAGGCTTACTCCCCGAGTTTCCTGAACGGCTGGTTGCCGTGCTTCCAGCGGTCGTGCGCCCAGAGCCAGTTCGCGCAGACGTCGTCGCCGGAGCGGAGCTTCCGCTCCAGCCAGGCGTTCGACTCGATCGTCAGGCCGATGGAGTCCGTCGCGCTCAGCGCCTCCATGCGCAGCCGGCAGCGCCAGAACCCGGTGCGGTCCGCCCAGTAGATGCGGCTGGGGCACTTGAAGCGTTGCGCGATGATGCCCGGGAGCTCCGTCACCGCGCAGGGCGATCCGAGGAACCGCCAGATGGAGCCCGTCTGCGTGGTCTGGTCGAAGAGCACTGCCGCGACATGGCCTTCGCGCACGGCCTTCATCGAGCGGGCGAAGCCGTCGCGGCGCGAGGCGAGCTTCATGCCGAAACGTTCGCGGGCTTCCTTCACCCAGCGTTCGGCGGCCGGCTGGTCGAGGGGCCGGTAGATCACGACCCACTCGCGCTTCGCGAGCTCGGGGCGGAGGAGCGTGGTGGTCGTCATCATCTCCATCAGCGCGAAGTGCGGCACGAAGAGGACGGCGCCCGTGCCCTTGGGCGGCAGGCCGTCTTCTTCGCTGGTGACGCTGTCGTCCACGACGATGCGGCGGCGGATCTCCGCCTCGGACATCATCGGCGAGGCGATGGAGAACAGCCCCATCTCGGCCGTGCGACGACAGGACGTCCGGCCGATGCGGCGGACCCAGCCGGCATCCTTGTCCGGGAAGGCCCGCGAGAGATTGCGGCGGATCACCTTGCCGCGGATGAGCCAGAGCAGTTCGCCGAGCAACGTCGCGTTGAGGCGGGCGAACGCTTCGGGAAGGCGGGTCAGCAGCCAGGCGTAGGTGACGATCAGCGGCCGCATGCGTCGGTTCCTCAGCAGCGCCCTTCCTGCCGGAGCAGGTCGCCGATCTCGGGGACGAGGATGTTGCGGCGTCCGAGTTCGTCCCGCGCGAAATACTTGTCGACCTGGCGGATGAGGTCGAACGGCTCGTCGGGCAGGTTGTCCTCGTCGAACTCCATCTCGTCGACGGCGTCGATATCGTCGAAGATGTGCGTCAGGCGCAGCGGTTCGCCGTCGATGACCGCGGCGGGATTCGCGATCGCGCCGACCTTGGTGAGGTTGAAGAACAGGCAGGGGTAGAATTCCTTCTCGTACGGTTCGAGGAACTTGCTCACCCATTGGCCCGGGACTTCCCAGCGGCGGTTGATGATCACGGCGTCGGAGAAGTGCACGCAGACCCGGTACCATTCCTCGACGGTCTTGTGCTTCATCGCGAGCGGGCAGTCCGCGACGGTGATGATGCGCGCGACGTGCCACACCGCGTCGGGAAGCGTCGGACGGATCGAGCGGTGCAGCGCTTCCATCTGGTCGATGACATGGAGCGAGCCGTTGGTCACGAGGATAGCCGCGTCTTCGTCGCCCGGCGCGGGGAGGATGGCCTGGCCGTCCTTGAACTCCCAGGCGTCGGGGGCGACGCCGCCTTCGCGGACCTCGCGGAGGATGCGGATCTTGCGGCCTTCGGGCCAGGCGTTCTCGGCGAGTTCGCGCACCGTGGCGGCCCGGCCGGCGCCCGTCGGGCCGAGGATGATGACGAGGGGCGTCATGCCTTGCGTCCGCAGCGGCCGAAGGGAGCGTTCTGTCCGCGGTCGCGGATCCAGTGGTCCACGGCGACCAAGGCGGCCATGGCTTCGACGATGGGCACGGCGCGCGGGAGGACGCACGGGTCGTGGCGGCCCTTGGCGCTGAGCTCGGTGGCGCGGCCGTCGGGACGGACGGTCTTCTGCGGCTTGAGCACGGTAGCGGTGGGCTTGAAGGCGATGCGGAAGACGACGTCTTCGCCGTTGGTGATGCCGCCCTGCGTGCCGCCTGAGCGGTTGGTCGCGGTGCGGATGCGGCCGCCCTTGCGGACGAACTCGTCGTTGTGCGCGCTGCCGCGCTGGACGGTGCCGGCGAAGCCGCTGCCGATCTCGAAGCCCTTGGTCGCGGGCAGCGAGAGCATGGCCTTGGCGAGGTCGGCCTCGAAGCGGTCGAAGACCGGCGAGCCGAGGCCGGCGGGAAGATTCTCGATGACGCAGCAGATCACGCCGCCTACGGAGTCCCCGTCGGCGCGCGCGTCGCGGATGAGGGCGTCGATCTTCGCCGCGGTGGCGGGGTGCGGGCAGCGCGTGGGCGAGGCCTCGACCTGCTTGAGCGTGGGGACCTTGGCGGCGGCGGGCATGCGCACGTCGCCGACGCTCTCGACCCAGGCGATGATGCGGGCGCCGCAGGCGTGCTTGAGCACCGTCTTGGCGACGGCGCCGGCGGCGACACGCGCGGCGGTCTCGCGGGCGGAGGAACGGCCGCCGCCTTCGACGGCGCGGATGCCGTACTTGGCGTCGTAGGTGAAGTCGGCGTGCGAAGGGCGATAGGCGGCCTTCATCTCGGCGTAGGCCTGCGGACGCTGGTCGCCGTTGCGGATGACGATGGCGATCGGCGAACCCAGGGTGAGGCCGTCGTGCGACACGCCGGAGAGGACTTCGGGCGCGTCGGCTTCCTTGCGCTGGGTGGTCAGCGCGCTCTGGCCGGGACGCCGACGGTCGAGTTCGCTGCGCAGGAACGCGGCGTCGAAGGGTACGCGGGGAGGGCACCCGTCGATGATGACGCCGAGGGCCGGGCCGTGGCTTTCGCCGAAGGTGGTGATGCGGAAACTGTGTCCGTGGATGTTGCCCATTGGTAAAGTGGTTAAAAAAGAACGCCGCCTAGCCAGATGGCTGGGCGGCGTCCGTTTGGCGGTACCGCCCCGGCGCTCAGCGCAGGTTGGAGGTGATCTTGGAGACGATCTTCTGGCTTTCAGGCAGGTTGCCGAAGAAGCCGTACTTGACCTTCACCTGGGTGAAGGCGGCCTTGGTGACCTCATCTTCGGCCTTCTCGATGGTGATCTTGATCTCCAGGTCGCCGATGGTGCGGGCATAGGCCACGACGCTGATCAGCTCCTTGTTGGCGCCGCGTTCGTCGGTCTCGCCGGTGCGAAGTGTTCCGGGCATGGCGTCGATGGTGCGCTTGACGGCGTTGAAGACGGCTTCGGTGTCGGAGTTGTAGCGGGTGGTCAGGACGCCCGTGACGTTGGAGAAGGAGGCTTCGTGGTTCTGGGAGTTATCCACGCCGAGCTGGGTGGAGCATCCGGAGAGGACGAGGGCGGCGAGGAGGGCGAGGGCGGTTTTCATGTGCGAGAGTCGTGTGGGAGTGCTTGGAGACAAAGCACAGCCGGGGTCCGTTGGCAAACAGTTTCGCCCTCGCTCCGGGGCCGCGGGACACGACGTTTTGTAATGATAATTTAATTACGAATGGCCCCGGCTCCGCCACGATCGGCGCGTCCGGTAGGCGGCCGGGGCGGGGTGGGAAAGGCCGCCGGAAGCTCCTCAGGCCTAATTATTACATAAAATTATGTTAATGAATAACTTACATGAAATAAAGACCGAAAACAGTCATTTAGACAACTGGGCCGCGCTGTGAACAAGAAATTAGGCAGATCTGAGGCTAAAATGTTGACGGGTGGAGGGCTGTGGGGAAAAGTGGGTCATCTGGGGGCATCTCCCCATACGCAATGTCTATTGGCGCCAACAACGGTCTCTTCACCGGCATCCATAACGGAAAGCTGGATGAGAAGAACCGTGTCACCATCCCGGCGGCCTGGCGGTTCGATGCGGAAGCGACTTTCCTCGCGATGTATCACCCCGCGCTCGCGTCCGTCGTGGTGTTTCCTCCGTCGATGGCCGAACGCATCCGCGTCGCCGCTTCGCAGGTGACGGTCAGCGATCCGGTGAAGATGGACGCGCTGAGCCTGCTCGGCACGAACAGCATCCAGGTCACATGCGACAAGGCCGGCCGCATCACGCTGAACGAACACATCGTCAAGGAAGCCAGGCTCGAGCACGAGGTGATCTTCCGCGGCGGCTTCACCACCTTCCACATCTCCTCGCCGACGCCGCCCAAGGCCGACCGCGAATCCGAGTCCGCGCTCACCATCCTCCGCGCCCTGCGCGAGCTCGGCCTGTGATGCGTATCCGGAAGTTACTTACACTGCTCACACCTTATTCACAGCCCGCCGAATGACCAGCCACGTTCCAGTCCTGCTCGAGGAGTGCCTGACGCTCCTCGCCCCGCAGGACGGGCGCGCCTACCTGGACTGCACCTTCGGCGGCGGCGGCCACACGTCGGCGATCCTCGCCCGTGCGCCGCGCTGCACGGTCGACGCGATGGACCGCGATCCCGCCGCCGGCGAACGCTCCGCCGCGCTGCTCGCCGCCCATCCGGGCCGCCTGCGTTTCCATTCCGAGAACTTCCGCCACCTTGACCGCGTTCCGGGGCTGTTCGATGGTGTTCTGATGGACATTGGGGTGTCCTCGTACCAGCTGGATGTCCCGGAGCGCGGCTTCTCCTTCCGCTACGACGCGCCGAACGACATGCGCATGGACACGCGCGTCGGCCGCAGCGCCGCCGAAGTCCTCGAGCGCGGCGAACGCGCCGAGCTCGAACGCGCGGTCCGCGACTACGGCGAGGAGCCCCGCTGGTTCCGCGTGGTCAACGCGATCATCGCCGCCCGCGGCACCGGCCGCCTCGCCCGCACCTCGAGCTTCGCCGAACTGGTCGCCGAGGCCGCGCCCCCCGCGCCCGGTCCCCGCGGCCCGCATCCCGCGCCCGGTCCCCGCGGCCCGCATCCCGCCACCCGCACCTTCCAGGGCGTCCGCATCGCGGTCAACGACGAGCTCGGGGCCCTGGCCGACGCCCTGCCGCTCGCCTTCGGCAAGCTCAACGCCGGCGGCGTGCTCGCCGTCATCTCCTTCCACTCCCTCGAGGACCGGATGGTGAAGCGCTACATGAACGAGGTCGCCGGCCGTCCGGTCGACCGCGACGACTCCCGCAACCAGGACGACCGCGTGAAGCAGGCCGACCTCCTCACCCGCAAGGCGCTCCAGCCCTCGGACGCCGAACAGGAACGCAACCCCCGCAGCCGCTCGGCCCGCCTCCGCGCCGTGCGCCGCCTCTCCGCATGAGCCTGCGCTTCTGCATCGCCTGGGTCTGCGTGTTCGGGACCGTCGCCGCGGCCGCCGTCGGGACGATCAACATCATGCGCCTGCGCGTCGAGGCCGAGACGATCGGCAGCCGCATCCAGCGCATCGAACGCGACATCGCCCTCTCCAAGAAGGAGCTCGAGACGGTCCGTCGCCAGCGCGACCAGGCCATCAACACCCTCGAACTCCAGCAGCGCATCGGCGATGCGCTCAAGCCCCCGGTCCCTGAACAGGTGGTCTGGGTCCGATATTTCCCAGCGGTCACATCCCCGACCCCTCTGCTTTCCGCGAGCCCCCGGATGACGGCCCGCGAAACCGCCTTCCTATCCGCAGGAGGGCAGGGAGGACCGCGCTCTCGATGAGCCTCCCCCACGCCAGGCGAACGCGCTACCGTTTGCTGGCTTGGGCCGTTTCCCTCTGCTTCCTGGCCGTGACCGCACGGCTGGTCTGGTTGCATTGGGTCGACGCCCCTCGTCTGCGCGCGGAAGCCCTGCAGGCGCGCCGCGTGTTCCAGGAGATCCCCTGCAGGCGCGGCGAGATCCGTGACGCCCAGGACAACCTCCTCGCGGTCTCCGAAGACGTGTGGGACATCGGCGTGGACCCGGACTCCCTCGCCAAGGGCGACCGCGACCGCGCCGCCGAGGTCGCGAAGATCCTGGGCCTGCCCTTCCTCAAGGTCCGCCAGGCCTTCGAGACCCTCACGCGCACCGACGACGCCGGCGAAGAGAAGACGATCCGCTGGACCATCCTCGCCCATGAGGTCGACGAGGCCACGACGAAGCGCATCAAGGCGCTCGGCATCAAGGCCATCCGCGCGGACCTGAAGTACCGCCGTAATTATCCTAAGGGCCAGCTCGCGGCCCACGTGCTCGGCTACGTGAACAAGGACGGCGTCCCGGCCGCCGGCATCGAGAGCGTGATGAACCAGCTCCTCATCGGCCAGAAGGGCTGGATCGAATCCGAACGCGACGGCCGCCACCGCGAGATCGCCAGCAACCGGCTCCGCGAGGTCGCCCCGGTCGACGGCAGCACGGTCGTGCTCACGATCAACAGCCTGATCCAGAAGACGTGCGAGGACGCCCTCGACGCCGCCGCCGCCCGCTATACGCCGAAGAGCGGCATCATCATCGTCAGCGAGCCGCGTACCGGCCGCATCCTGGGCCTCGCCAACTGGCCGACCTTCGACCTCAACCGTTTCTTCGACGCGAAGGCCGCGCCGATGGACAGCCAGCGCAACCGCGCCGTGTCCGACGTCTACGAGCCGGGTTCCGTCTTCAAGATCGTCTCGATCTCGGGCGCCCTCGAGGAGCATCTCATCACGCCGAACTCGGTCTTCGACTGCGGCGCCACGAGCGTGCCGTACCGCGGCCGCATGGTCTCGCTGCCCGCCGACTCCCACGCGATCGGCGTCGCCGACATCCGCGAGATCGTCCGCGAATCCTCCAACCGCGGCACCGTCCAGGTGGGCATGCAGTACGCCGAGCGCATGGGCGAAGAGCGGTTCTTCTCGCTCATCAAGTCGTTCGGCTTCGGCGCCAACACGGGGCTGATCACGGGCGCCGAGGTCCCGGGCCTGCTCATCCCGCCGAAGCGCTGGGACGGCATGACGATCTCGCGCATGCCGATGGGCCACTCCGTCAGCGTCACCGCGATGCAGATGCACTTCGCGATGTCGGTCATCGCCGCCGACGGCCTCCTGATGCAGCCGCAGCTGGTGCTCCGCGTCGAGGACCCGAAGTCGAAGGCCTCCGTCATCAATTACGCCCCGCGTTCGCGCGGTCGCGCCATCACGGCCGCCACGGCCGCGCAGACGGCCTCGCTCCTCCGCGCGGTCTGCGGCAAGGGCGGCACGGCGCCGATCGCCGACATCCCGGGCTACGAGGTCGCCGGCAAGACCGGGACGACGCAGAAGATCATCAACGGGCATTATTCCTCCTCGCATCACGTGGCTTCGTTCGCCGGCTTCTTCCCGGTCGGCGACCCGAAGCTCGCGATCACGGTGATCATCGACGAGCCGCATACCGAAGGCATCGCCTACGGCGGCAAGATCTCGGCGCCGGTGTTCCGCGAGGTCGCCGAGAAGTGCATCCGCTGGCTCGACCTGCCTCCCGTCACCACCGTCCCCCGCGGCCACGTCGCCGACCTCGGCCGATGACGCCCCTGCCTGCGATGACGATGCCCGCCGCCATGGAGCGCCCGACCTTCAACTCCCTGCTCCAGGGCTTCCCGGTCCTCGGCCGCGCCGGCGACGGCTCGGTCCGCATCTCCTCGATCGTCACGGACAGCCGTCGCATCATCCCGGGCTCGCTGTTCTTCGCGTTGCCCGGCCTGCGCGCCAACGGCCACGCCTTCCTCGACGACGCGATCGCCCGCGGCGCCGCGGCCATCATCTCGGGCGAGCCGGTCGGCGGGCTCCCCGCCGTCGCCGCCGCCCATGTCGCCGATCCCCGCCGCGCCCTCGCCGAGATCGCCCGCCGCTTCTACGGCCATCCGGAAGCCGCGCTCCAGCTCGTCGGCGTGACCGGTACCAACGGCAAGACCACGATTTCCACGCTCCTCCGTCATCTGCTGCAGTCCGACGGGTCGCAGTGGGGCTTGGTGGGGACGGTGCGCTATCACCTCGGCCGCCGTTCGATCCCTTCCTATAAGACGACGCCGGAATCCGCCGACCTCGCCGCCTTCTTCCGTCAGATGGTCGACGCGGGCTGCGCCGGCGCCTGCCTCGAGGTCAGCTCCCACGCGCTCCATCAGGACCGCGTCCACGGCTTCCGCTTCCGCGTCGCTGCTTTCACCAACCTCACCCGCGACCACGTCGACTACCACGGCGACCTCGCTTCGTACCTCGACGCGAAGACGGCCCTCTTCGACGGCCGCAACGGCTCGGTGCCCGACGTATGCGTCATCAACATCGACGACCCGGCGGGACGCGTGTTGGCCGAGGCCTGCCGCCGTCGCGGCGCGGTGATTACCTTCGGCCTCGCGCCGGATGCCGACGTATGCGCGACCGACCTGGCCCTCGATACCGGCGGCGCGGTCTTCACCGTGCGCCACGAAGGCCGCGCGGCCGTCTTCAAGTCGACGCTGCCCGGCGGCTACAACGTCTCGAACGTGCTCTGCGCGCTCGCGATGGCCGCTGCCCTCGGTCGCGACCCGCTTTCGCTCGGTCCCGCGCTGGCTTCCTTCCCCGGCGTCCCCGGCCGCATGGAACGCGTCGAGGCCGGCCAGCCGTTCCCGGTCTTCGTCGATTACGCCCACACCGACGACGCCCTCCGCAACGCCTTGCGCATGCTGCGCGACATCACCCCGGGCCGCGTTCTCTGCGTCTACGGCTGCGGAGGCGACCGCGACCGCGGCAAGCGTCCCGCGATGACCAAGGCCGTCGCCGACCTCGCCCACCTCGCCTGGGCCACCGCCGACAATCCGCGCAAGGAAAGCCTCGACCGGATCTTCGCCGACATGCGCGAAGGCCTCGGCGCGCTGCCGACCGTCGAATTCGTCGCGGACCGCCGCGACGCCATCGGCCGCGCCCTCTCCGCCGCGAAGTCGGGAGACTGCGTCGTCATCGCCGGCAAGGGCCATGAGACGACCCAGGAATTCGCCGACACGGTGGTGCCTTTCGACGACCGTCAGGTCGTCCGCGAGATCCTCGAGCTCCGGAGGGGCGCGAAGTCGTGATGCCGACGTTCTCGTCAGCCGACCTCGTATCTTGGGCCGAAGGCCGCTGGACCGCCGCGCCGCGCGCCGCGGTCACGGGCTTCTGCACTGATACCCGGGCCCTCCGTTCCGGCGACGTCTTCGTGGCCGTGCGTACCGATCGCCGCGACGGCCATGATTTCCTGGTCGCCGCCCGTTCGCAGGGCGCCGCCTGCGCGCTCGTCGCCCGCCCGGTCGCGGACGACCTGCCCCAGCTCGTCGTCGACGATCCGCTCGCCGCGCTCCGTCGGGTCGCCGCCCGCTGGCGCGCGAACTTCCAAGGCCAGGTCATCGGCGTGACCGGCAGCGTCGGCAAGACTTCCACCAAGGAGCTGCTCGCCGCCCTCCTCGGCGCCGAGGCCTTCGTCACCGAAGCCAACCTCAACAACCTCATCGGCGTGCCGCTCATGCTGCTGCGCATCGAGCCGACGCGGCATCGCTTCGCCGTCATCGAGGCCGGCATGAGCGTCCCGGGTGAACTCGGCGTCTCCGCCGCTGTTATCCGTCCCGACATCGCGATCGTGACCAATGTCGCCCCGGTGCATCTCGAGGGCGTCGGCTCGCTCGCCGGCGTCGCCCGGGAGAAGGCCACGCTCGTCGCCGCGCTCGCCCCCGGCGGCCGCGCCGTCATCCCTGCCGCGCTCCTGGCCTGGCCCGAGTTCGCCGCCCACGCCGCCCGTTGCGTCGCCGTGCAGTTCGAGGGCGAAGCCGCCCCGGCCGTCGTCCCGGCCCGTCTCGTCCGCGCCTCCTTCGTCACCGATGCGCGCGGCCTGCGTTCGCTCGTCCTCGACGGCGAAGCCTTTCCGCTCGCCCCGATCTCCGACGGACTGGCCCGCAACGCGGCGCTCGCGCTCGTCGCCGCCCTCGAGGTCGGCCGCCCGGCCGAAGCCCTTGCCGCCGCGGCCGCGAAATGGATGCCGCCCGCCGGCCGCGGGAGCGTGCACGTCGAAGGCGACCGCACCTACTACGTCGACTGCTATAATTCCAGCCCGGCCTCGCTCCTGGATTCGGCCCGCGCGTTCGACCGCCTCAGCCGCGCTTCCGCGGCCCCTCGTCTTTTCCTGCTCGGCGGCATGGCCGAGCTCGGTCCCACTTCCGCGCAACTCCACCGCGACTGCGGCGCGCAGCTGCCTCTCCGCTCCGGCGACCACGTGGTCGTCTTCGGCGGCGAGTCGGCCGCGCTGCTGCAGGGAGTTGCGCTCCCGGGGGTGGAACTTTCCGTCGCGGCTTCCGTCGAGGACGCCGCCGCCCGCGTCGCCGCGCACCGCGGCTTCGTCTTCCTGAAGGGCAGCCGTTCCTTCGCCCTCGAGCGTTGCCTGCCCGGCTCCCTGTGCTCCGCGCTTTCTTTCCACTAGGATGCTTTACCGTCTCAGCGAACTCGTCCACACCTGGGGACCTTTCCGACTCTTCGAGTACATCTCCGTCCGCGCGATCATGGCCGGCGTGACGGCGTTGCTGCTGGGCATGTTCTTCTCCGGCCGGCTCATCGCGGTGCTCGCGCGCCTGCGCCAGCCGGAGCGTTCGGCCAAGCTGATGGGCGAGCTCGCCAAGGAAGGCGGCAAGGTCCCGACCATGGGCGGCCTCATCATCGCCGTGGCGATGATCCCCTCGGTGCTCCTCTGGGCGCGCCTCAATGTCCTCGTGCTCGCGGCGCTCTGGTGCCTGGTCGGCATGGGCCTCGTGGGGCTTTACGACGACTGGCTGAAGGTGCGCCATGGCAGTTCCGACGGCATCTCGGCCCGCATGAAGCTGGCGGGGCAGGGGCTCGTCGCGCTCGTCGCCTTCGGCATCGTGCTCCTCGACCCGGCCTACCGCGAAAGCCTCTGCGAGGTCTGGCTGCCCATCCTCAACGGCCCGCTCTGGTCCGCGAAGTCCTTCGGCTGGCCTTTCCTCGCGTGCCTCGGCGTCGCCGTCGTCTTCTTCGTGCTGGTCTGCGTGGGCTGCTCCAACGCCGTCAACCTCACCGACGGCCTCGACGGGCTCGCGATCGGCTGCGTGCTCATCACCACCATGATACTCGGCGCGGTCGCCTATCTCGCCGGCCACCATGAGTTCGCCACCTACCTGCGCATCAGCTACGTGCCGGGCGCCGGCGAGCTCGCGGTGTTCTGCTCGGCCCTCGTCGGCGGCAGCCTCGTCTTCCTCTGGCATAACGCGGCCCCGGCCGAGATCTACATGGGCGACGTCGGCGCGCTCGGGCTCGGCGGCGGACTCGGCGCCGTGGCGTGCCTGATGCACCAGCCGTTCCTGCTCGCGATCGTCGGCGGCGTGTTCGTCGTCGAGGCGGTCTCGGTCATGCTGCAGGTGGCCTATTTCAAGCGGACGGGCGGCAAGCGCCTGTTCCTGATGACGCCCATCCATCATCATTTCCAGAAGAAGGGCTGGCCTGCGACGAAGGTCGTGGCGCGCTTCTGGATCCTCTCCCTTCTGTGCGGCCTCCTCGGCCTGCTCTCCCTGAAGCTCCGATGAGCGAGTTCCCCGAATCCCTCCGCCGCCGGCTCACCCGGCCCGCCGCCGTCTTCGGCGAGGGCGTGAGCGGGCGTTCCGTCGCGGAATCCCTCGCCACCGCCGGCTTCGCTTCGGTCATCTATGACGAACGCGGGGAGAACCGGCAGTTCGGTCCCGAGGAGGCCGCACGTCACGATCTCCTGGTCTACAGCCCGGGCTTCGCGCAGTCGCACCCGTGGATCCTCGCCGCGCGCCGCGCCGGCCTGCATTGCCTGACCGAGCTCGACTTCGGGGCGCTGCTCTGGACCGGCCCCGCCATCGCCATCACCGGCACCAACGGCAAGACGACCATCACCGAATTCCTCTCGTTCGCCTTCAAGCGTTCGGGGCTCGACGCCATCGCCTGCGGCAACGTCGGCCTCCCGCTCACTTCGCTCCATCGCACGGTCTCGAACGGCTCGTTCGTCGCGATCGTGGAGGTGAGCTCCTTCCAGGCCGAGGACCTCCGGCATTTCACGCCCGAGGCGGTGCTCTGGACCAACTTCGACGAGGACCATCTCGACCGGCACGGCGACATGGAGAGCTACTTCCGCGCGAAGTTCAGGCTGATCGAGCGCATGATGCCCGGCGGTATCCTCGTGGTCGGCGAATCCGTCGTGTCCGCCGCCCGTTCGTTCGGCATCGAGCTGCCCGCCGAGGCGCTCGTCGCCACGCGCGCCGAGGTCGCCGACACGGTGCCCCCGGGATCGGTCTTCGATTCCTGGCCGCAGCGCGAGAACTGGGCCATCCTCTGCAAGTACTGGCAGGCGCGCGGCATCCCGATGCGCCACCTCGAGGAGGCGGCCCGTCTCTTCCGCGTCCCCCCGCATCGCCTGCGCAAGGTCGCCGAGAACAAGGGCGTCGAATTCTGGAACGACTCGAAGGGCACGAATTTCCACGCGGTCCAGGCCGCGCTCTCGCAGTTCAGCGTCCCGGTCCGCTGGATCGGGGGAGGGAAGTGGAAGGGCGGCGACCTCGCCCGCTTCGTCCGCAACATCGCTCCGCTGATCGATTCCGCTTACCTCATCGGCGAGACCGCCGACGAACTGAAGCGCCATTTCGACGAGACGGGCAAGGCCGCCCGTTGCTACGCGACGCTCCAGGACGCCGTCGTCGCGGCCGCCAAGGACGCACAGGGGCCCGCCGTCGTCCTGCTGAGCCCCGGCTTCTCGAGTTTCGACCAGTTCCGTGGCTACGCCGAGCGCGGCCTCGTGTTCGAACGCGCCGCCACCGCCCTCGCCAACCGCGTCTGATCTTTCCAACCAAACAACCCACCCACCCAAACAAGACCACCATCATGCGTCCCATCATCACCGTCACCGCCGTCGTGCTCGTGCACCTCTGCGTCATCGCCGTCCTCGTCGGCGTCAACGGCTGCCGAAGCACCAGCGGCTTCGAGCAGACCGGCGACCTCGCCGCCTTCTCCGGCGGAGCCCGCGCCACCACCCCGGTCGCTCCCGTCGCCGCGCCGCTGCCGGTCGCCGACCGCCTCCCTGCTCCCGTGCCGACGAAGCTCACGCCCGTCGGCGCCGTCGGCCCCGGCGGCAAGCGTACGGTCGCCAAGGGCGAGACCCTCATGAGCATCGCCGACAGCGAAAAGGTCTCCCGCGCCGACCTCGCCAAGGCCAACAAGCTCAGCCTCAACGCCGACCTCAAGCCCGGTCAGGTGCTGACCATCCCCGCCGCCTCCAAGGCTCCGACGAAGGCCGGCACGAAGGCCGGTACGAAGTCCGCCGCGTCCGCCGCCAAGCCCGCGACCACGTCCGCCGCGCCGGCCGAGCCCGCCCCGACCTTCGCCCCGCTCAAGCTCGTCCCGCTCACGGGCGCCAAGCCGGCCGACGCCGCTCCGGCTCAGGCCGACAAGAAGTAAGCTGAACCTCGCGCCGCGCCATGGTCATCAAGGAGAAGCAGGAAGGTCCGGGAACCCTGGGTGGGTACTCCTGGGGCATCCTGCTGCTCGCCTTGTCCCTGGCGCTGTTCGGGCTGGTGGTGCAGTACAGCGCCGGCATCTCGCTTTCGTCGAGCAACCGCACCGCGGCGTTCTATCGTCAGCTGGCCTACGTGCCGATCGCGATCGTGGCCGGCTACGTGTTCTTCCGGATCGACCTCGAGAAGGCGCGTGAGTGGCGCTGGTACATCCTCGGCGGCGCCTGCGTCGCGATGTTCCTCGCGCGCATCCCGCACATCGGCGTCTCGGTGAACGGCTCGTGGCGCTGGATCGACTTCGGTTTCTTCCGCCTGCAGGCCTCGGACCTCGGCAAGCTCGCCTTGGTGGTCGTGCTTTCCGACGTCCTCGCCCGCATGCAGCGGCATACGTTGCCGAACAAGTTCGCGATCTATCGGCTCAGCGCGCGCGAGCCTTACCTCTTCACGCCGCTCGGCTGGATCGACTGCCGCGAAGGCTTCGTGAAGCCGGTGGCGGTGCTGGTGACCATCGCGGGCTTCATCGCCCTCGGTCCCGACCTCGGCACGATCATCCTCTGCTGCGCGGTGGGCGGCACGATGATGCTGGTCTCCGGCGTGCGCTGGGCCTACGTCGTCCCGACCTTCCTCATCGGGCTCAGCGGCTTCACCGTCCTGATCCTCAACTGGCCCAACCGGCTCCGCCGCTTCACTTCGTTCCTCGAGCCCTGGGAGAAGCGCGGCGACGAGGCTTACCAGCTCTTCGAAGGCATGGTCGCCTTCGGCGTCGGCGGCCTCACCGGCAAGGGCGCGGCCAACGGCATCCAGGGGCGCGCCTACCTGCCGGAAGCGCACACGGACTTCGTCTTCTCGGTGATCGGCGAGGAATACGGCCTCGTCGCGACGACGCTCGTGGCCGCGGTCTACCTCGGCATCTTCTGGTGCGCCTACCGCGCGATGCGTCATTCCGCGGATCTCTACCGCTTCAACGTCTGCCTCGGCGCCACGCTCTTCCTCGTCCTCCAGGCGCTCATCAACATGGGCGTGGTGACGGGCCTGCTGCCGACCAAGGGCATCTCGCTCCCGTTCATCAGCTACGGCGGCACCAATCTCGTCATCATGGGCTGCATGGTCGGCCTCGTCCTGAACTGCATCCGCGCTTCGGCCCAGCCGGCCTTCGAGGCCAAGGAGGCGCGCGCATGAGCCGCGTGCTGCTCGCGTGCGGCGGTACCGGCGGGCATCTCGCCCCGGGCATCGCCCTCGCCCAGCGGCTCACGGAGGACGGCCACGAGTGCCTGCTGGTCGTCAGCAGCAAGGCCGTCGACGCGCGCATGACGTCCAACTACCCGCGCCTCAGCTTCGTGCCGGGCAAGGGACGCGGCTTCGGTCCGGGCCTGGTCGCCAAGCTGCTCTTCTTCCCGGCGCTGCTCGGCGCGGTCTGGTCTTCGTGGCGTCTGCTCCGGCGTTTCCGCCCCGACGCCCTGGTGTGCTTCGGCGGCTTCATGAGCCTCGGTCCCGCGCTCGCGTGCCGTCTCTCCGGCATCCCCGTGCTGGTGCATGAGGCGAACCGCAGGCCCGGCAAGGCGGTGCGTCTCATCGCCCGTTTCGCCGACTCGGTGCATCTTCCCGCCGGGGTGCGCCTGCCGGGCCTCGCCGCGGAGCGTCAGCATGATTCCGGCTATCCGGTGCGCGCCGAGATCCGTCCGCAGGCCCGCGACGCCGCCCGCCGTGCGCTCGGCCTGCCTGCGACGGGCCGCCTGGTGCTCGTCACGGGAGGCAGCCAAGGCGCTTCGTCGCTCAACCGCTGGGTGGAGGACAATCTCGAGGAGTTCGCGATCCGCGGCGTCCATGTGCTCTGCCTCACCGGACCGGGCGGCCGCGAGGACGAGGTGCGCGCCCCGCAGTCGTCCGTGAAGTTCGTCCCGTTCTGCCACCAGATGGCGATGGCCTATTCCGCCGCCGACCTCGCCGTCACGCGCGCCGGCGCGGGGACGCTCGCCGAGCTCGCCACCTGCCGCACGCCGGCGGTCCTCGTCCCTTATCCGCGCGCGGCCGACGACCATCAGACGGCCAACGCCCGCCAGAGCGAGCAGGCGGGCGCGGCGATCCTGCTCGCCGAGTCCGACCTCGCGAGGCTTTCGACCGTCGTCTTCGACCGCCTCGCCGACGTCGCCGCGCTGTCCGTGATGCGTGATGCGCTGGCCTTGGCCGACGCTTCCAATCGTTGGGAGGAACTCGCCCGGGAAACCCTGGCGCTCGCCGGCCGCCGCCGGACCCCCGCCGCATGAGCCCCTCCGCCTGGATGCTCGGCGCCTGCGGCATGGGCGTCGGTCCGCTCGCCATCTACCTGAAAGGGGAGGGCTGGGACGTCTCGGGCTGGGACGACTCGACGGGCAGCCCCATGGAACTCCAGCTCGCCGACGCCGACATCCCGCTGCTGCGCGATCCCTGGGCCGCGGGCCGCCGCCCTTCCGTCGTCGGCCGCTCCAGCGCGGTGAAGCCCGGCCACGCCGCGCTCGCGCTCGCCGGCCGCCATGAGGTGCGCACGCTGCGTCGCGGCGAACTCCTCGCCGAAGCCGTCGCCAAGCGTCGTTTCGTCGCCGTCTGCGGCAGCCACGGCAAGACGACCACCTGCGGCCTGCTCGTCGCGGCGCTCGCCAGCGCCGAGGCCGACTTCGGCTACGTGCTCGGCGGCCTCTTCCGCGACCCGACCTTCCCGCCCGCCCGCGCCTCCGCGACGTCGCCATGGGTCGTGGCCGAAGTCGACGAGAGCGACGGCACGATCGGCGCGTTCTCGCCCGACGTCACCGTCGCGGTGAACCTCGACTGGGACCATCCTGACTATTACCGCGACGAAGCCGCGCTCGAGGGCGTCTTCCGCGCGCTGTTCGAACGCACCCGCACCGCCGTCGTGATCCCTGTCGGCAACGAACGCCTCGAGCGGCTCGTCGCCGGCCTCAAGGTCCCGGTGATCCGCGTCGGCGAGGGCGGCGATTATTCCTTCCGGCTCGTGCAAGGCGGGCATTCCTCCTCGGTGGTCTCGCTCGAGGGGCGTTTCCCCCACGGCCAGTTCAACCTGCCCGTCGCGGGCACCTTCAACCGTTCGAACGCCTCGCTGGCGCTCGCCGTCACGCACTTCATCACCGGCGGACTCGTCGCCGAACCGCTCGCCCGCTGGCGTGGTATCCGTCGCCGCCAGGACGTGCTCTTCGAACGCACGGGTCTCCGCGTGCTCGCCGACTACGCGCATCACCCGACGGAGATCGCGGCGCTGCTCAACTGGGTCCGCGAGACGCACGCGGGCCGCCTCGTCGTCGTCTTCCAGCCGCATCGTCACACGCGCACGCGCCAATACTCCCGCGAGTTCCGCGACGCCCTCGCCGTCGCCGACCATGCCTTGGTGCTGCCGGTCTACTCCGCCGGCGAGGCCGCCGTCGAAGGCGGCGGCTCCGACGCGATCGTGGCCGGGTCTTCGCATCGCCTCGTCGAGGACCGCCGCGGCCTGCCTGCCTTGCTCGACGGCCTCGCCCAGGGCGCCGACACGGTCGTGGCCTTCGTGGGCGCGGGCGACATCGAGCGCGACGCCGAAGCCTACGCCAAGGTGCTCCGCCGCCGCGGCGACGACATCCTTTCGCTCGACCTGCCGGACCTCGTCTCCGGCCGCCTTTCCGCGGATTGCGTGCTGCGCGCCAACGAGCCGCTCGCCCGTCATACCACGCTCGGCCTCGGCGGCGTCGCCCGCTGGTATGCGGAGCCGGCGGCCGTCGACGACATCGTCGCGTTGCTCCGCGCCGCCGCGGAGCTCGACCTGCGTTGGTTCGCCCTCGGGCGCGGCTCCAACCTCCTCGTGCCCGACGAAGGCTACGACGGGCTCATCCTGCATCTCGACGCGGCCCATTGGGGGTCCGTCACCGACCTCGGCGAAGGCCGCCTGCGCGTCGGCGGCGGCACGCGCCTCAAGGAACTCTGCGGTTTCGCCGCGCGCGAAGGCTGGAAGGGTTTCGAATTCCTCGAAGGCATCCCCGGCACGGTCGGCGGCTCGCTGCGCATGAACGCCGGCGCGATGGGCGGCTGGATCTTCGACGTCGTGGAATCGATCGAATGGCTGACCCCGCAGGGCCGGGTGCGCGCCGCGCGACGCGACAGCTTCGACGCCCTTTACCGCGACTGCCCGCAGCTGCACGGCTCCGTGGTCCTCTCGGCCGTGCTCCGCGCGGCCGGCCGCGACGAACCCGCCGCCATCCGCGCGCGCATGGACGACATGGCCGCGCAACGCCGCGCCTCCCAGCCCCGCGAGGCCAGCGCCGGCTGCGTGTTCAAGAATCCCGAAGGCGACAGGGCCGGCCGCCTCATCGACGTCAGCGGGCTCAAGGGCCGCGCCGTCGGTCCGGTCTCCGTCTCGCCGACGCACGCCAACTTCCTCGTCAACGCCGGCGACGCCAAGGCCGCCGACTTCATCGAACTCATGCGCGCCGTCCGCGCCGAGGTGAAGTCGCGCCAAGGCGTCGAGCTCCAGCCGGAGATCGTCGCCCTCGGCCGCGAATGGAAGGAACTGCTATGACCTTCGTCCCTGAAATCATCGTCCTCTGCGGCGCCCTTTCCTCCGAACGCGAGGTCTCGCTGCGCTCCGGCAAGGCCGTGGCGTCGGCGCTCCCGGGCGCTCGTCTCGTCGAGCTCGAGGCCGACGTCCTGCCCGGCTGGCTCGACGGCGCCAGGCACGTCGTCCTGCCCGTCCTGCACGGCGGCTGGGGTGAGGACGGCCGCGCCCAGGCCGAGATGGAAGCCCGCGGCATCGCCTTCGCCGGCTGCGGATCCGTCGCCAACCGACTCTGCATGGACAAGGTCGCGACCAAGCGCGCCATGCGCGGCGCCGACGTCCCCGCCATCCCTGAGGTCGCCTTCGCGGGCGCCGCCAAGCCGACCGCCGCCGCGCTCGTGGCCGCCTTGGGCGAGCAGGTCGTCATCAAGCCTTCGGACCAGGGCAGCAGCGTCGGTCTCTACATGCTGGAAGGGGAGGCCGCCGTGGCCAAGGCCCTGGCCGAGATACCCGCTTCCGGCCAATGGATGGCCGAACGCCGCCTCCGCGGCCGCGAGATGTCCATCGGTCTCCTGGACGGCCAGCCCATGGGGCTCGTCGAGATCGTCCCCCTGACCGGCGTGTACGATTATAAGACCAAATATACCAAGGGCGCCTCGGAGTATCGCTTCCCTGCGCCCGTGGGCCCGGAAGCCACCGCCGCCATCGGCGCGGCCGCCGCCCGGCTCTTCGCCGCCTGCGGCTGCCGGGATTTCGCCCGCGCGGATGTCTTCCTTGAGCCTGACGGAAGGTTCTATTTCCTCGAGATCAACACGATGCCCGGCATGACCGAAACCAGCCTGATGCCCAAGAGCGCTTCCTGCGTCGGCCTCGACTTCCCCGCCCTCGTCCGCCGCATGGCCGCCCCGGCCCTCGCGCGCGCCGCCCAACCCGTCCGCCGCTGAACATGGGCCTCTTCGACAACCTCTTCCGCAAGCGCCGCGACGCCTTCATGGGCCCGGCCGACCGTGATTGGCGCGCGCTCGTGCCGCAGGACGTCAACCGCGTCCCCGAGGGCGAGATCGGCCGCAAGCGCGCCGTGCGCTCCAAACTGCCCACGGTCCTCGCGGTGATCTTCTTCGCCGCCGTCGTCGGCGTGCTCTGGTGGGCCCTCGACGAATCCGCCACGACCGCCCCCGCGGGCGGCACCCTCCGTTTCAAGACCGACGGCTTCCTGGCCGCGGACTTCGTGAAGAAGATCGTCGCCAACGGACCCGACGGCTTCGGACGCGACGTGCGCGCCATCAAGTCCGACCTCGAGTCGGACAACCAGGTCGTCGCCGCCGACGTCCGCCGCCGCAACGACGGCTCGCTCGAGATCTCGCTGCGCGAGCGCCTCGCGGTCGCCCGGATCACCACCCAGTCCGGCAAGAATTCGCCGATCCAGGTGCGCCTCGTGGCTTCCGACGGCCAGACCTTCGCCGGCGCCGGCTACCCCGAGCAGGCCGTCCGCAGCCTGCCCGAGATCCAGGACTACCGTTCCACCGGCAGCGACGACAAGATGCTCGTCGAAGGCATCGAGATCGCCGCCCCGTTCCTGCTCGTCGTGCGCACGCAGTATCCGAACCTCTACAAGCAGTGGTCGGCGGTCTCGCTCCGCGACTGCTTCGGCGCGCAGGAGGATTCGCCGGGCTCCAACCTGCGCGTCACCGTGCGTCCCGGCACCCAGCCGATGGACCGGCCCGCGCTCGTCGAGATCGTCTTCTCCACCGCCAACTGGCGCAACGAGCTCGCGTTGCTCGGGCGCATCAACGTCGACGAGCTGCTCCGCCGGCCCGGCACGACCGCCCAGGCCTACGTGCTGAAGATGTCGATCCAGAATCGCACCAACGCCTCCTCCCCCGTGCCCGAACCTCGCCTCGTCCCCGCCCCTTCCGCCCCTCTCCGATGACCCCCAAGCCCCTTCCTTCGCTCATCGCCGTCATCGACATCGGCACGCACAAGACCGCCAGCCTCCTCGGCCAGATCATCGACGGCAAGGCCCGCATGCTCAGCTTCAGCGAACGCCGCACCGACGGCGTCGTGAAGGGCACCGTCACCGACCTCGAGAAGCTCACGCAGTGCGTCCATGAGGTCGTCAACGACATCGAACGCGGTTCCGGCCGCGCCGTCGACCACGTCTATCTCTCCCTGTCCGGCCCCGCCGCCGAAGGCGAACGCGTGAAGGGCTTCGTCGCCGTGCCCGCGCACGACGGCAAGGTCACCGCCAAGGACGTCGCCGACGCGGTCGCCTCCGCCAAGCGCCTCGAACCGCCCTCGGGCCGCGCGACGATCCTCTACATGCGCCAGCCGACGATGCTGGACAACCGTCCGGTCAGCAACCCCGTCGGCATGGCCGGCAAGCGCCTCGAGGTGAACTTCTGGCGCGTGACGATGGAAGAAGGCAACATGCGCATGCGCGTGGGCATGGTGAACGGCATGAGCATCCGCGTCCGCGACTTCATCCTGGCCTCGCACGCCGCGGCCTGCGCGACCGCCAGCGACGCCGACAAGCAGGGCGGTGTGCTGGTGATCGACATGGGCGCCGGCACGACCGACTGGATCCTCTATTACAAGGAGCATATCCTCTGCGCGGGCTCGATCCCCGTGGGCGGCGAGCACCTGACCAACGACCTCAGCGTGGCGCTCCGCATCAGCCGCGAGACGGCCGAGGACCTGAAGGTGCGCTTCGGTTCGGCGATGCACCGCGATACCGACGTCAACCAGATCATCTGGAAGGACGGCGACAAGGGCGTCGGCGACCAGCAGTTCAACCGCGGCACGATCACGCAGGTGCTTTCGCTCCGCTACCAGGAGACGATCGAATTCGTGCGCAAGGACGTGCTCCGCCGCCTCGAGGCGATCTTCCCCGGCCACGCCGTGAAGCTCGACCAGAACATGATCCCTTCCGGCGTCATCCTGACCGGCGGTTCCGCCAGCCTGGCCGACGCCGTCGAGGCCGTGCAGCTCGTGACCGGCCTCTCCGCCCGCGTGGGCGTCCCGAACTTCGAGAACGAATCCCTCCGCAAGCCCGAGTACGCCGGCGTGGTGGGCCTCATGACCGCCGCGATCACCGACGCTCCGCCGCCGGTGCGTCGTCCGCGCGGTTTCCTCGCCCAGCTGAAGGAGCTTTTCCGTCTCTAAGATGCCGACGCCCGCTTCCATCCTTCTGGTCGGCCTCGGCGGGGCGGGGTGCTCGATGGTCACGCGCCTCTCAGCGCAGCTGCCGGCCGAGGTCGCCGTGGCCTTGCTCGACACCGACGCCCGTTCCTTGCCCGCCGGCGCCGCGCAGACGCTGCAGCTCGGCCGCGCGCAGACCCGCGGCATGGGCACGGGCGGCGAAGCCGCGCTGGGGCTCGCTTCCGCGGAATCCGAAGAAGCCGGCCTCCGTCGCCTGTTCGCGGGCGTGCCTCTCGTGGTGCTCGTCACGGGCCTCGGCGGCGGCACCGGCAGCGGCGCCGCTCCGGTGGTCGCCGGACTCGCGTCCGAGGCCGGCGCGACCGTCCTCTCCTTCGCCACGATGCCGTTCTCGCACGAAGGCGAACGTCGCATGCGTCAGGCCAACGAAGCCACGGTCAAGCTCGGGCAGAAGTGCCACGGGCTCGTCGTGGTGCATAACGACCTCCTGCTCCAGCAGGTCTCGCCCGACGCTCCGCTCTCCGAATCGTTCGCCGCGGCGGACAACTGGGTCGGCGGCGCCATCCGCGGCCTCGCCTCCGCCTTCGCGCCCGGCGCGCTCATCGCGGTCGATCCCGCCGCGGTCCGCTCCCTCCTTTCCACGCCCGGCTCGCCCACGCTCTTCGCCTTCGGCGTCGGCGAAGGCGAAGGCGCCGCGATGAAGGCCGCCCGTGCGGCCTGCGACTGTCCGCTCGCGCACGCGCCCGGCGCGGTCGCCAAGGTCGCCTCGCTCTTCGTCTATGTCGCCGGCGGTCCTGCGATGACCTCGACCGAGGCCTTCGAGGCCGTCGCCACGGTCCGCGCGCGGTTCGGGGGCGAGACCTCCACGATCCTCTGCGCGCGCATCGAGCCTGCGCTCGGCGACCGCATCGAAGTCTCGGTGCTCGGCGCTTCGCTGCCCGCGCCGAAGGCTCCGGCCAAGCCCAAGAAGGGCGCCAAGGCCGAGGATCCGGCGCAGCCGATCTTCGAGTTCGCGACGGAAGAATCCATGCGCCGCGGCCTCTTCGGCGGCACGCCGATGACCTTCATCGACGGACAGGACGTGGACGTGCCGGCCTATATCCGCAAGGCCGTCCGCCTGCCTCCGTCGCCCTGATTTCGCTTCCCGGTTGCGCCTCGGCCGGGTCCTCCTACGTTGGGCCCATGCCCGTGTTCGACGTCGCCGCCCTCCGCAAGGACTTCCCGATCCTGGGACGCTCCGTCCGCGGCCGTCCGCTGACCTACCTCGACAACGCCGCGACTTCCCAGAAGCCGGCGGCGGTCATCAAGGCCCTCGAACGCTACTACTCCGAGCAGAACGCCAACGTGCACCGAGGCGTCCACCTGCTGAGCGAGGAGGCCACCACGGCTTACGAAGCCGCCCGCGCCTCGGTCGCGAAATTCCTCGGCCTCAAGGAAACCCGCGGCTGCGTCTTCGTCCGTGGCGCCACCGAGGGCATCAACCTCGTCGCCGAATGCTGGGGTCGCGCGAACCTCAAGGCCGGGGATGAGATCCTGATCACGCATCTCGAGCACCACGCCAACATCGTGCCTTGGCAGGTCATCGCCGAGCGTACCGGTGCCAAGGTCGTCGTCACGCCCGTCACGCCTCGCGGCGAGGTGGACCTCGTCGCCTTCAAGGGCCTGCTTTCGTCCCGCACCCGGCTCGTCGCCTTCGCGCACGTCTCCAACGCCCTCGGCACGGTCAATCCGGCCGCCGAGATGACGCGCCTCGCCAAGGCCGCCGGGGCCCTCGTGCTGATCGACGGCTGCCAGGCCGCCGCGCACTTCAAGGTCGACGTCCCCGCGCTTGGTTGCGACTTCTACGCCTTCTCCGGCCACAAGACCTTCGGCCCGACCGGCATCGGCGTGCTGTGGGGACGCCCCGAGCTGCTCGACGCCATGCCGCCTTACCAGTTCGGCGGCGACATGATCCGCAAGGTCGACTTCGCCGGCACCACCTTCCGCGAGGCCCCGGAGCGTTTCGAGGCCGGTACGCCGGACATCTCCGGCGCCATCGCCCTCGGCGTCGCGCTCGAATACGTCATGCCCATCCAAGTCGCCGCCCATGCGCACGAGCAGGCGTTGCTCGCCGCCGCCACGGAGCGTCTCAAGGCCATCAAGGGGCTGACCATCGTGGGCGAAGCGCCCGAGAAGGTCGCCGTGATCTCCTTCAACATCGAAGGCGGGCATCCGCATGACATCGGCACGCTGCTCGACGCGGACGGCATCGCCATCCGCACCGGCCACCATTGCTGCATGCCGCTCATGAAGCATTACGGTCTCAGCGGCACCGCCCGCGCCTCGTTCGCGTTCTACAACACGCTCGAGGAAGTCGACCGCCTGGCCGTCTCGCTCGAGAAGGCCAGGAAGATGATGGCCTGAGGCCGTCCCGGCCTCAGTCGAGCAGCTGGCCTTCCTTCAGCAGGATGGCGCGGAGCTTGGCGTAGTCGACGTCCTGGACCGCCAGGCCTCCGTCGATGGCGAGGGCCGCCGCGGCGCCGGCGCTCTGGCCGAGGATCATGAAGACGGGCTCCATGCGCATCGAGCCGAAGGCGGGGTGGGTGGACGAGATGACGGTGGGGACGAGCAGGTTGACGCAGTCGGCCTTCTTCGGACGGAGCGTCCGGTAGCTGATGCGGTAAGGCTTCGGCACCGCGTAGTCGAACTGGCCTTCGACCCCGACCATGTCGCCTTTCCAGTCGCGCTGGGCGGCGGTGATCTCCTCGGGCTTGGACGTGCGCAGGTGGGTGATGCGGCCTTCCTTGGCCGTCTTGTAGATGATGCGGCGCACGACGTGCGAATCCATGATGAAGCTGCCCAGGCCGACGGAGTCATCGACGGTGGTCTTGCCGAGGCAGTCGTGCTCGGTGAGCACGTAATCGCCGCGCAGGCGGCGGCCTTCGCGCACGTACAGCTCATGCGGCCAGCCGCCGGTCTCGGGGAATTCCTGCTTCGGGAGGCCGAACCGGCTGACGCGGCCGCGGAGCTCCGCCGGGATGCTCGCGTCGTTGGCGAGGAAGTAGAGGTAGCCCTGCTGGTAGTTCACGTGGTCCTGGAAGATCCGTTCGCGCTCCGCATAGCTGGCTTCGACCCAGTGCCTGCTGCCTTCGACGTAGTCGAGCGACACCGGGCCGGCGCTGTTGCAGTCGCCTTCGTTCAGCTTCAGCGGACCGCGGGAGTAGATGAGGTTCCACCAAGTAGAGTCCGGCGCCGCGTTGACGTAGCGCTTGAGCAGCTCGTAGCGGGCCGGGCGATAGCCTTCCGGCTTCGGCCAAGGCATGGGGTCTTTCGTGGTGGCGAAGACGCGGAAGCAGAAGGGCTGGTAGCGCTTGTCAGGCTTGCCGTGCTCCGACGCGGAGCAAGGCGTCCCGTCCACGCCTTCGATGACGCCGCTGGCGGGGTCGCCGGGAATCACGTACGGGTCGACCTTCCACTGGAAGTTGTGGGGCGCGGCGGCGGCGCCGATCTGGATGCCGTTGAGTTTCTCGCCGAAGTCGGCGTTGGGTTCGCGTCCGGCGACGTGGGCCACGCCCGCGAGGGCCATCAGGTCGCCTTCATAGGTCGTGTCCATGAAGACCTTGCCGCGGGCGGCGTTGCCGTTCTCGAAGACGAGCTTTGCGATCCGGTCGCCGTCGCGCTCCACCTTCTCGAGGCGGTGTTCGAAGAAGACCGGGATGTCCAGGTCGGCGAGCATCGTGAGGAACAGCGTCTCCACCTCGGCCGGGCTCTGGACCTGCTTCTTGAAGAAATCGAGGAAGACCGTCTTCGCCATGCCGCCGATGGCCGTCTTCTTGCCGTAGTCGACGTCGCTCAGGCCGGAGGAGGACATCCCGCCGACGTGGCGGCGGAACACGAAGACGCCGACCGACTTGCCCATCTTCTTCGCCTGGCAGGCGGCGGAGACGGCCGCCGGGCTGGAACCGTAGATGACGACGTCGAACTCATAGGTCTTCGGCTCCGCGATCTTCGGCACCGGGTAGTAGTAGCGCAGGCCGGGATTCGGGTTGGAGGGCTTGGGCAGTTCCTTGGCGAAGCCGACGACGGCGAGGGCAAGGAGGAGGGGGCGGAAGAGAGAAGTGGCCATGGACTGAAGGGTGGGTGTTGGTAGCCTATGACTGCGGGCGGAGGCAAATGTTCTGCACGGCTTCGAGCCACCCCCAAAGAAAAAGGCCCCGGGAGGGGCCTTTTCGTAGATGCTTCCGGAGAGCGCTTACTTCTTGCGAGCCTTGACGGACGGCGCGGCGGCGCGGGCGGCGCGGAGTTTCTCGCTGCCTTCGTTCGGGTCGATGTCCTCGTTGAGGTCGTCGGCCTTCCGGATAGCGGCGAGGGCGGCTTCGATGCTATCGGCGGTCTTGGCGCGATTGTTCGACTTGAGGGCGTTGACGGCGTCCTGGATGAGGGCGATGGCGGACTTCTCCTGCTTGATGATCTCGTCATGGTCTTCCTTCATGTGGCGCGGACGGGAAGAAGTCGGCTTGCGGGGTCCGGCCGGACCGCGGGAAGCCTTGGTCTCGCGCGGGTGGATCTCCTGTTCTTCCATGTCCTCGGCGACGGAGAGGTCCTTGATGGCCTCGTTGAGGTCCTTCACCGACGGGGCGGCTTGGGAGGCTTCGAGCAGCTTGATGGCCTGGTCGAGGAGCGTGTCTTCCTGTTCGTCCCACTCGTCGACGACGCCGAAGTCGCCGCCGGGGGCGGACGGGCCTGGGCCGGTGGGGCCGGACGAGAGGAGGTGGGCGGTCGGGTCGGCGGAGGAGACGGCGAAGGCAGGGGCGGAGAGGCCGAGGGCGAGCAGCGCCAGGGTGAGCTTGGGGTTCATAGGAATAATATAGGATGGGCTTTCCGGGCGGTCAATCCGCCTTAGCGGCGACGGCCTAGGGAACTTGCCTCAGGCTGTCTTGGGTTCGGCCGAGGCCATCGACCGACGCAGGATATCGAGGATTCCTTGGATTTCCCAGTTCCGGGCCGTGCCCGGGAGGCCGATCAGGGCCCGGGCTTCATGGATGTCGTCCGGGTGATGGCCGGGCGGCCAATCGAGCCAGCTGCGGTCGAGCGTGTGCCGCGGGTCCTGCAGCAGCGGCAGCAATGCGTTGACGCACAAGGTGTCGGCCCGTCCGTCGGAGAGCAGGCACGCGAAGACGTCATCGATGAGCCTCCTTCGCGCGGAGACCAGAGGCGAAGAAGGAAGGGCGAGGGCCCAGTCGCGGAGTTGCGCGCGCCAGTCGGGACGACGTCGGTAGAGCTCGAGGTATTGGCCGAGCCGACGATGCGGGTGGCCGGCGGGACGCAGTCCGCGCAGGCGCCATCGCCCGCATTTCTCCATATAGAGCGCGTCGATGCCCAGGATGAGCATCTGTTCCGGCGAATGGCTGCGCGCGAGCTCCGACATCGGGGCGCGGTTGCCACCAAGGCCAAGCGATTCCACGAAGATCTCGTGACACGCGGCATCCCAGCCGACTTCCTTGATGCGGGTGCGGGCGTGCTTCGTCTTGTTGCGGAAGCGTTCGAGTGCCCGGCGTTTCAGGCCCAGCGACAGGTTCGGTTCCGCCGCCAGCACGCGCTTGGCGACTTCGCCGGAGCGGCCGCGCAGTTCGAGTAGCGCGTCTTCTTCGGCGAGGTCTTCGAGGTCGCGGGGCAGGTAGGGCAGGAGCACCACCGTCTCCGGGCGGTGGCCCGAGAGCGTCGAGACGTCCTTCGTGCCCGGCAGCAGCACCGCGTGCAGGATCACGCCGCCGAAGTGCGGATCGCGGTCGTGGCCGTGCGCGTGCCAGTCCGAGCAACGCAGGTGGATCTCGATGTCGCCGCGGAGCCGCTTCCCGTCGGCGAGGATCTCCGCGCCCAGGAAGTCGGGGCCCGCGCCGCGGTTCCAGTCGCCCGGGTGGACGATCTCGATCGTCGCGCCTGAGGCGGCGGCCATCGGACCACGGACTTCGCCGGAGGCCCAGAGGCGTTGGATGGCCCGTTCGCCGATGGCGAAGGGGCCGTATGGGCCGTCGATTTCCTCGACGCGGGCGCAGGTGCTCATGCGCGCATCCACGCCGAAACAAAGCCGCCTGGGAAATCAGGAGAAAGCCCAAGGGTTGCGCACCGAATCCGCTTGAGGGAAGACCCCAGCCGCCGTTGAATCCCGCTTACGGAGAGGTGGCAGAGTGGTCGATTGCAGCTGACTTGAAATCAGCCGAGCCGCAAGGCTCCGGGGGTTCGAATCCCTCCCTCTCCGCCCTTATTTCTTCGAGGTCTTCTCGGCGTACTGGCTGGCGGTCAGGGTCGTCCAGCCGTCCTGCTTGAGGAGGGCGGCGATCTTGACGAAGTCCTTGAAGGAGTCGTCGTTCCACATGCCGCAGTGGCCTTGGAGCAGCATCATGGACGTGGGCTTCCTGGCGGCGTAGTCTTTCGCGAACTTGTCATAGCTGACCTTGCCGGTCGCGACCTCGATGTTGAGGGTGCGGCCGAGGACCTTGCGCTTGGTCTCGTTCTTGGGCGGGTACATCCAGATGGTCAACTCGGGCACGGCGTCCATGGCCGCGATCGTGGCGTCGTCGGTCTGGTTGAAGCCCGCGCCGAAGGCATGGAAGGTCAGCCCGGTCGTCTTCTTGAAGATATCGCAGGAGTCCTTGAGGTGCTTGGCCTGGGTGGCGGCGTCGGGCCCGCGGAACTCCCACATGGCCTTGCCGGTGGCGTCGGCCCAGCTGCGGTGATCTCAGCCATGGTCCCAGAACTCGACGACGCCGCCGTTCTCCACGGCGTTGGCCTTGATCCACGCGACGTCGTCGGCGTTGGGCTGGGCGAGGGAATCGCAGATGACGCCCATCGTCACGACGGTCTTCTCCGCCTTGGCCCATTCGGCCACGCGTTTGAAGCCCGGGGCCAGGCGCTTCTTCTCGCCGGCCTTCACGTCGTCGAACTTCCAGATGACGACCTTGTCCTCCGCGGTGGCGAAGGCGGCGAAGGCGATAAGGCAGAGCAGGGCGAAGCGGCGCATGCTTTCGTCTAATTCCGACCGGCCTTCCCTTGAAGCCTATTTCTCGTCGCCTCACATCCTTTTCGTGCGACCCCGTGTAACTTCTGTTCCGACGTCGGGGTTCTATCTACGTACCCCAAACCATCATGAAACTTCCAACCCTCCTCGCCTTGGCCGCCTTCATGGTTGCCGCCGCGAACGCCGTCGCCCTGACGAGCACGACCGACCCCACTCCGACCTCCTCCGCTCCGACCGTCGCCAAGCCCGACGCGGATGATGCAGGCCGTCCGCATAAGCATCATAAGCACCACAAGCATCATCATAAGAAGGGTGAGGAAGCCGAGGAACGTCGCGGCGAGGCCAAGAAGACGGGTGCCGGAGACGATGGTGCCGCCAAGCCGGAGGTTAAGCCCGCTGCCACGGCCTGATCTGGAGGCTAGCCTAAAGGCAGAATGCCGGCGGTAAGGCCGGCCTTCTTGTTGTCCGGCCAGCCAGCTTACTTCTTGTTTCCCGCCTTTTTGGCCGGAGTGTTGGCGGCGAGTTGCTTCTCGAGCTCGGCCAGGCGCTTCTGCGCGTCGGCCAGCATCAGCTTGTCGACGAGCTGGTTGTCGATCGATTTGAGGAACGTCTCATGGCGGGGCGACTTGGCTTCCATCGGCTCGGTCTTCGCGAAGAGGTGCGCCCAGGCGTAGGCTTCGACGTATTTGGACGTCACGAAACGGAGTTCGCCGCCATAGTATTCGGCGAGCGCGAACTGCGCGGTGCCCCGTCCTTGGAGCGCGGCTTTCTCGAGCCACTCCACGGCCTCTCTCTGGTCGACGGCGACGCCTTCGCCGTGCAGGTAGGCCTGGCCGAGTTCCTCCTGTGACGCGGCATTGCCTGCTTCGGCGGCGCGGCGATACCAGCGGAGCGCCTCGGACATGCTGCGATTCGTGCCGGCGCCATGTTCGTAGGCCCAGCCCAGCTTATGCATCGCGTCAAGGTCGCCTTTCTCGGCCTCGGCCTTGTACTGCTGGAAGGTGCGTTCGGTCGCCGGGGTCTGCTGGGCGAGTGCCGTGCCGGCGAGCAGCAGGGCGAGCAGGGCGAAAGAGCGGACCGATCTGAGATAGGGGCGCATGGAGGGGGTTCGTATGGAACCCCGGTGGCTGTGCCGAGTTGCGAGCGCTATACGCCGGGTTGCGTCGCCGGGCGGACCCGGCAACCTAGGCCCATGAGCGAGCCAGCCCGATGCGTTCCCCGGCCCGCGACCTCGTTGGTGCGGATGCTCGTGGGGGAGGTCGAGGTTGTCGGAACTTTGCCGGACGGCCCCGTGCTGCTCTGCGGCAACCATGTCAGCTATCGCGACGTCTTCCTGTTCGGAATGATTCGTTCGTCGGCCCGGCTGCTCGTGCACCCGTTGGTGTTCACGTTCCCCTTTCTCGAGAAATATGCGCTCCGCTGGGGCTTCGTGCAGGTGTCGATCGACGATGCGGTCGCCTTGCTCAGGCGGGGCGAGACCGTGGCGATCTGTCCGACAGGATTGGTCGAGGCTCTGGGCGAGGCTGAGCTGCCTTTCAAGACCGGGGCGGTGCGCATCGCGCAGCAGGCCGGCGTCCGGATGGTCCCGGTGTATTTCCATTACGGCAACTACCCCGGCCGATGGGTGACGCCGTTCTCGATCACCGTGCAGAACATGATCCTGTTCTGCCTCTGGCCGTTTTATCGCCGAGGCGTCAAGATCGTCATCGGTGCGCCGATGGATCCGACGGGTGACGTGAAGGAGAGGACGCAGGCCTTGAAGGCGGCGGTGGTCGGACTGACGCCATGTAGATAGGCGCTTCCCCTGGGTCTTCACCAACGCGTGGAGTCGGGCAAGTCCGGCTCCTGTTGTCGCTTTCGTAAGCCGCTTGTCCGGCGTCAGCCTCAACGAGTCTCCTTCTTGGGCTTGAAGTCGGCGACGCGCCTTTTCACTTCGGCTTTTTCCTGGGGAGTGAGTTCTTCGTAGAGCCCCACCGGCGTCGGCCGGAATACCGATTTCAGCCCCGTGTAAGGGGGCTGGCGACCCGCCTCGGTCGCGGCTGCGCAGTCGACCAGAAGCTGCGCCCATTTGAAGGCCTCCACCCGGTCCATGTCCGTGCCGCGGCCGAACATGTACGCGTTGCGTAATCCCGACATCCCGTAGGCGTTGCCCTGTCTGGCGGAGCGGAGAAACCAAGGGAAGGCCGACTCCATGTCGGCGGGCGGCAGGCGAGGGAGGTTGACCAGCCGGAAGTCGTGACGGCGGGCGAGGAAGTCGGCGCCGAGGAGGATGCCGGCATATTGGTCCATTTCCTGCGTAAGGATGCGCTCGATCCCGAAGTAATGGATTTCACCGATCACGGATTGCGCGTAGGCGTCGCCCGCCTCGGCCTTGCTTAGCAGGCGCTTGTAGGCAATGCCGACATCGAGCGGCGGTTTCTTCGCCTCGCGCGCGACGTTTTCCTTGGCGCGGGCGGCGGCCGCCCTGGCTTCGGCCTTGATGCTTTCCTCTTCTGCTTGGTATCGTTCGAGCGCCTGCCGTTCGTTTTCTTTGGTGGCGCGCTCCTCGGCTTCGACTTGTTCTAGCTGGTCTATCGCCGCGATGCGCGCGAAGTGGACGGAGAGGATGGCCGTCGTCAAGACGAGCATGGCCAAGGTGCCAAGAGTGAGGGCCTTGAGCGGATCAGGCTTCATGGCCGAAGAATAAGGCGAAGATTTCAGGCTAACCAGCAAAAGAGTCGTCGAGCGGCGTGCCCCCCGTGGCTGTCCGGAGTCACCAAGTTTCGTGCCTTATCTCAACGGCTGCAGTTTCACGTTCTTCACGGGTTCCATGGCGGCGAAGACCGGGCGGCCGCTGGCGCTGAGGATCGAGACGACCTCGTCGCCTTGGGGCAGCAGGTTCCAGAGCTCCTTGCTCAGGATGAAGGTCTTGCCGGACTTGAGCTTCACGCAGAGCAGTCGCGAATAAGGGGCGGCGTGGGCAGGACGAGCGGTGCGCGGACGGAGGAGTCGGAAGGGCATAGGGGAAGCCTCCCGGCCGCGGGGTCACCGTCAAAGGACAACCTCTGGGGTGTTCTCCTAGGGTTTTTCCTTCCTCGGCATGAAAGCATGACCTGCAGGCTGAGGTTGTAGCATCGAGGCCTGCGCCGGCAGATTACCCCCCCCGTTTGCTCAGCGATGCTCCTTCGTCGGTTTCCAGTCCTGGGCCTGTCTCTCGGCTTCCGCTTTCTGGATCGGAGTGAGTCTTGTCAGCAACTTCTCCCTCATCTGCTTTAGCCATGCCGACGTATGGGATTCGAGCTTCTGTTCGTCCTGCAGGATGGCGGGTCCGTCCGCCAGCAACACCCAGCGGTAACCAGCGGCCGGATCTGGCAGGTGATAATAGAAGAGCTGGGCCAAGTTGGATTGGGCTTCGCGATGACCTTGCTGGGCGGCACGTTCGAACCAGCGGGCGGCTTCCTTGGGGTTCGCGGGGGTCAGCGGCATGTTGACGAAGCGGATGACGTCAGACGAGCCGGCGAAGTCTTCCTCGCCGGTCAACGCCGCCGCGGCGGGCGCATAGTAGCCGATGGGGCGGGAGTTCGCGGGGTCGACGCTGAGTACGTCATCCATGCCTCGGAGATAGATCCGGCCGAGCAGGTTCTGCGCATTGGCGTCGCCGCTTTCGGCGCGACGTCGGACGTCGCCGAACGCGGCGCCGACGTCGACGGGCCGCTTCTTCGCTTGGGCGGCCATCAGCGTCTCATGGTCCCTCGCTCGTCCCAGGGTAAGCCGGAGCTCATCATCCTTCCGTCGTTGGCTTAACTTGAGTTCGGCCGCTTCCTGTTCCCGGCGCCATTTATCTCGGCGCGCCTGGGCGGCTTGGCTGGCCACCTCATTGCGGCGTACTTCCTCGAGGATGGATTGCCAGCCAGCATGAACGAACAACACGATAGCTGCCACGGCCAGCATGACGAACAGGCCTTTGATCAGGGGCTTTAGCGGGTTAGGCTCCATGAAGGATAAATAAGCGGGCAGTTTTGGAGTATCGAGGAAAGAGTAAGGAGCCAAGGGGGGTCGGCCTCCGTTGCCCGAGGCTTGCGGGCGGGTGAGGCAAGCTTAGGGTTTCTCCATGAAAGCCTGGCTGGTCATCGCGGGAGTTTTTGCCGCCGTCTGGGGGCAGGCGGCGCCGTCGTTGCCGGTCGAGACGTTCGTCGTTTCCAAGGTCTCGCCGACCGGTGCCTATAATCCGAAGGACTTCGCGGTGCTCTGGTCGGCCTTCCGCCAGCAGTACCGGGTCGGCGCGAACGGCACGCTCGTCCAGCAGGACTATGCGCGTGAACTCATCCGCAAGGTCGACGAGAACAGCCCGTTCGCGTTCTCCGACCTCACGCGTCTTTTCGGCGACAACGCCTTGGGCAAAGCGGGCCAGATGCGAGCCGAAGGCGCGGAACTCCAGCATGCGCCCATCCGGGTCTTGCGTACGCCGAAGGATGCGGCCGAGCATGCGCGAGACGTCACCTGCCGGATGGCGGAGATCCAGGTCGGCGCTGCTTTGTCGGACCGCCTCGTCGGCGCGCATACGGCCGTGCTGATCCGCAAGGTGCCGAACGAATTCGACAAAGCCCTCGGCACGGATGATTTCGCCGGCTCGTTCAAGAACACTCCGGTGACGCTCTTCCTGACGGATCCCGACGCCGTGCCGTTCGGGACGATCAAGGCGCATGTCGAGCCGACCCAAGGTGGCTTCAACCTCGTCGGCGAGCTCGCGGATTCCAAGGCCAACCAAGACCGCTTCATGGCCGCCTTGAAGGCCGGCGAAGGCTTCAAGGTGTTCTGGTTCAAGGAAGGTCTTTGCTACGCCTGCAAGGGCTCGGGCCTGGTCGCCGGCAACTACGACCAGAAAGGCAAGGGCGTGAAATCCTTCCAGCTTAGCGGCGGATCGCTGGCGGTGGACGAGAAGTGCAAGACCTGCGCCGGCAGCGGCCGGCTTCCGCGCGGGCACGTGAGCGAACTCGTGTGGGAGAAGAAGTAGGCGCGCAGGTTCGGACGGCGCGATTCCGGGGCGATATCCGGCGGTCGTCTCGCTCCTGTTGCGGGCATGTCGCTGAATCGTGTCGGCGGCCGCCTGTTATGGCTGGCTATCCGCCCGCCCGAAGGCAATTTTGCTTCATGCTCAAGAGCGCCATCCTCAGGTTCCTCGGCTCGACGGTCAGGATTCTCGGCCTCGCCTTGTTGGGTGCCTTGGCCGTCCTCGGAACGGCGTATTGTTGCGTCCAGTTCAACTTCAACCTGCATGCCGTCGAGCCGGGCTTGGTCTATCGGTCCGGCCAGATGACGCCCCAAGAGCTTACCCGTTTGATCAGGTCGTCCGGGGTTCGCAGCGTGATCAACCTGCGCGGTGCGCACATCGGCGAAGGGTGGTACGACCAGGAGCTGCGCAGCGCGCAGGCCTCAGGCGTCTTGCTGATCAACTATCCGATCAGCGCCCGCTCCGAGCTGACCATCGAGCAGATGAAGCGCATTTCGCTCCTGATCCATGACTGCCCCAAGCCCGTGCTGATCCATTGCGGGAGCGGTGCCGACCGGACTGGGCTGGCCTGCGCACTCTACTGTGTCGATGCGGGGATGTCTCCGCAGGCGGCGCGCGAACAGCTTTCGTTCTGCTACGGACACTTCCCGCACCTGCTCTGGGAGGACGCGCGCGCGATGGACTTGAGCCTGGAGCGCTATCTAGGGCAGATGAGGGGGCCGCTGGCTGGCGTCGCCCGGTAGCCGCGTGCGTATCCTTGACCGACACGTGCTGGCCGAGTGCGGAAGGATGTCGCTCCTCGCGACCGCCGCCTTCGTCTTCATCTTGGTCGCCGGCAACGTGGTCCAACAAGTGATCGGCGCCGTCTCCGCCGGACGCGTGGATGGCTGGCAGGCGCTCGAACTGCTCGGGCTGCTCTTTCCGACGGTGCTGCCCTACGCCTTGCCGATGGGATTGCTCACGGGGGTCCTAATGACGTTCGGCCGCATGGGGGCGGATGCGGAGATCACCGCGATGAAGTCGGCGGGCGTGAGCCTCTGGCGGATCGCCATGCCCGTCTGGGTCGGCGCCGCCCTGCTCGCCGCATTTTCCGCTTGGCTTAATCTGCAGGCCGGTCCCGAGGCGGAAAATGGTTTTCAACGCATCCTCGCCGGGTCGGCCGGCGCTAATCCGGCCAGCCTGATCGTCCCCGGCAAGCTCAACCGTCAGTTCAAGGGCCTGCTGATCCGCGTGGAATCGAAGGAAGGCGAACTCCTCCGGGGCTTCCGGCTCTGGCAGGTGGACGACAGAGGCGGCGTCTGCGAGACCTTACATGCCGCGACGGCGCGGCTGGCGCTCGCGGACGACGCCAACGGCAGGCCGGTCCTCAGGGTGCGGCTCTCCGATGCTCAACTCACGGCCCGCGACGGACACGACCTGCTCGACCAGCGACCGGAGAGCTTCACCTCGGCCAAGGAAGCGACCTTGGAATTCCCCCGGGAAGAATCCGGCCATGTCGCCTACGTCAAGCGACTGCGCATGATGACCGCCGAAGAACTGCTGCACGCCATGGAGGCCGGCTGGCAGCTTGCGCCGGATGCGCCGGCGGCGGAGAGGGCCGCGGAGGTGATGCGCCTTAAGGTGCAACTCATGTTCCGTTTGGCGACCGCCGTCTCCGTTTTCTCCCTCGCCCTCCTGGCGGTGCCGCTCGCCGTCTCCGTCGGCCGGTCCGAGACCAATGTGAACGCAGGTCTGGCCCTCGGGGTGGCCCTGACCTATTACCTTATGACCTCGATGGCCACTTGGGTCAAAGTGCCGTCGATGCATCCAGAGGCCCTGGTGATGATGCCCAATGTCGCGGTGATCGGCGTCGCCTGCTGGCTGATGCGGCGAGCGGCCTCACGCTAAGCCTCCTCTGGCTGTGCTTACCGCCCAGCCCGAGGCTTAGGGTCCGTCGTTTCGGCCACAGTGCTTTGGTTTGCAAGCGCGGGAAGGGGCGGGACACTGGACGCATGCGCACCTCCGCTTTCGTCCTCGGCCTCCTGCTGGCCGCCAACGGCTTCGCCGCCACGCCTCCGCACCTCAAGCCCGAGGAAGTCCTCGCACCTTACGTGCAGCACGAGGAGCTCGCCGGCGCCGTCGCGCTCGTCGCCGACCGCGAAAAGGTGCTCTCGGTCACCGCGGTCGGCTTCGCCGACATCGAAGCCAAGAAGCCGATGACGGAGGATGCCGTCTTCTGGATCGCCTCGCAGTCGAAGGCCATGACCGCCGTCGCCGTGCTGATGCTCGTCGACGAAGGCAAGATCGCCCTCGACGATCCGGTCGAGAAGTACCTGCCGGAATTCAAGGGCCAGCGCGTCGCTGCGCCCAAGCCCGTGGCCAAGCCGGAGCCTAAGGACAAGAAGAAGGACAAGGACGCCGCGGCCAAGACCGCCCCCTCCCCCGTGCCCGAGCCTGAACCGGTCGCCGCCATCCATCCGATCACCATCCGCGAAGTGCTCTCCCACGTCAGCGGCCTGCCGTTCAAGTCCGAGGAAGAGAAGCCCACGCTCGACGGCTTGCCCTTGGCGGAGGCCGTGAAGACCTACGCCAAGGCTCCGCTCGCGACGCAGCCGGGCGCGAATTATCAGTATTCCAACGCCGGCATCAACACCGCCGCCCGCGTCCTCGAAGTCGTCAGCGGCATGCCCTATGAGGAATTCATGCAGCAACGCCTGTTCGGCCCGCTCGGCATGAAGGACACCACCTTCTGGCCCAACGCGGAGCAGGTGTCGCGTCTCGCCAAGACCTACAAGCCGGACGCCTCGAAGAGGAAGCTCGTGCCCGGCAGCCTCAACCAGCTGCAGGCGGATCTCACCGATCGCCAGCATCGTTTCCCGATGCCTGCTGGCGGCCTGTTCTCGACCGCGAGGGACGTCTCGCAGTTCTGCCGCATGCTGTTGAACCGCGGCGAGCTCGATGGACGTCGCTACATCAGCATGAAATCGTTCGAGGCGCTCTCGGTCCGTCAGACACCTCCGAACATCAGGCAGGATTACAGCTTCGGCCTGAGCGTCAGCCCTGACGGCTTCGGTCATGGTGGTGCGCAGGCCACCAACATGGATATCCGTACCAAGAACGGGATCGTCGTGGTCTGGATGGTGCAGCACCAGGGTTTCCCCGGAGCCGGCAACAAGGCGCAGGGCGACTTCAAGAACTGGGCGATCCGCGAGTTCGGAAAGTGAGCGCGGAAGCGCGCTCGCACGCATGCGTGGGGGCGCATGGGCTAGGTGACAAGTGGTTCTGTAGCTGAAGCGTGGCTCCGGACGCGCCGATAATGACCTATTCCGCTCAATAGACGCGAAAGGTTTGAAGAGTGGCGACGAGCTTGGAACATCGGGGTACCTTTCCCCGTCCTTACTGCACCCATGAGAATCCACCCCCTCGCCGCCTGCGTGTTCGCGCTGCTGTCCGTCCTCGGGCTTTGCGCGCAGACCAAGGAGCCGGTCGCCAAAATCGTCCTGCCGCCTGAGCCCGTCGCGCAGGCTGTCACGAAGAAGATCAGCGTGCTCGATTTGTTCCGCGAAGGAAAGGCCGAGACCTTCATCAACCCGAAGGCCGACGTCCATGACGACGCCAAGAACGTCTTCAAGTTCGAGCCCGACGGCCTGTTCCACGTCAGCGGCAACGGCTACGGAGGCATCACGACCCTCGACAGCTTCAAGGACTACCACCTCGTCATCGAGTTCAAGTGGGGCGAGAAGACCTGGGGAAAACGCGAGAAGGCTTCGCGCGACAACGGCATCCTCGTCCATTGCTGGGGCCCGCAGGGCGCCATGGGCGGCAGCTGGATGGCCAGCATCGAGGCCCAGATCATCGAAGGCGGCGTCGGCGACATCCTCGTGCTCTCGCCGAAGCTCGCCGACGGCACCGTGCTCACGACTTCGATCAGCGCCGAAGCCGGCATCGATACCAACAAGCAGACCATCTGGTCGCCCGGCGCCCCGCGTCGCACGATGACCGCCGGCCGCCTCAACTGGCAGCACCGCGCCGCCAACTGGAAAGACGTCAAAGGCTTCCGCGGCAAGGACGACGTCGAGTCGCCGTCCGGCGAATGGACCCGTTTCGAGGTCATCGCCAAAGGCGACACGCTCCAGTACTTCGTCAACGGCGTGAAGGTGAACGAAGCCTTCGAGTGCAAGCCCAGCCAGGGCCGCATCCTCCTGCAGGTCGAAGGTGCGGAGATGTTCGTGCGTCGCCTGGATCTCTATCCGCTCGGCGAGTTCAAGGAGAAGTGGGGCGCCGCCAAGCATGTCGGCCACGGCGACGCCGAGGAGTTCCCGGCCTACGCCTATCGTCCGCAGTTCCTGGATCTCTCCAAGGAGCAGATCGCCCAGAACACCCCGAAGGCCAAGCTGCCGCCGGGTTTTGAAATGGTCGTCGCCGCCACCGCTCCGATGGTCGCCAATCCCACCATGGGATGCGTCGATGACCGTGGTCGCCTCTTCGTGGGCGACTCCGCTGGCGTGAATTGGAGCCCGAAGAAGTTCGAGACCGTGCTCCCTAATCGCATCCTCCTCCTGGAAGATCGCGACGGCGACGGCGTCTACGAGCACAGCACCGTCTTCGCGGACAAGCTCGCTTATCCCAAGGGCGCCTACTGGTATCAGGGCAGTCTCTACGTCGCCGACACCCCCGGCATCTGGAAATTCACCGATACCACCGGCAGTGGTGTCGCCGACAAACGTGAACTGATCGTCGGCGGCTTCCAGTGGACCGCCAACAGCGCCGACTGCCACGGCCCGCGCCTCCATCCTGACGGCCGCTTCTATTGGACGCACGGTCGTAAGGGCCATACCATCAAGCAGCAGGACGGCACTCTCGTGCACGCCGGCCTCAACAGCGGCATCTGGTCGATGAAGCCCGACGGCTCCGACGTCCGCTGGCATTCGCTCGGTTGCGCCGACAATCCCACCGGCCTCGATTTCACGCCCACCGGCGAGCTCATCGGGACCACCAACCTTTATTTCGGCAGCCCGCGCGTCGACACCCTCATGCAGTGGCAGCTCGGGGGTGTCTATGAGCGTCCGGACTTCCTCCGTATCATCGCCGATCTCCCGCGCACCCACGAGCGCATGCCCATCCTCCGCGAACTCGGCCACATGGTGCCCAGCGGTTGCATCTTCTGGAAGAACGCCAATGCCCTCGCGACCGACGGCCATCCTTGGGCCGCCGACCCGGCCAACCTGCAGCTGATGGTGTCCATGTACAACTCGCAGAAGGTCCTGCGCTACGAGCTCCAGAAGGAAGGTTCCACCTATCGCACCACCGAGCACGAATTCTTCACCGTCGAACGCAAGGGCGCCCACCTCACCGACGTCATGGAAGCCCCGGACGGCTCGCTCATCGTCTTCGACACCGGCACCTGGTATTCCCATTGCCCGTCCAGCCTGCAGGGTTCGGCCAACGTTCCCGGGATGATCTACCGCATCCGACGCACCGCGGAAGGGAAGGCCGCGCACGCCGCCGTGCTCGCCGCGCATAAGCCGCTCGAGCTTGCCCGGCCCAAGGCCGATGGCGAACTCCTCGCCCAGCTCGCGTCGACTGACCAAGCCGAAGTCCGCCGCGGCCTCGAAGGCCTGACCTTCCGTGAGACCAGGTCGCCTGCCGTCACCGAGGCTATCCGCGGCCTTCTTTCGCGCGACGCCGACCTCGTGCTCGAGCACGCCATCCTCGCCGCCGGCATGCGACTTGCCGGCTTCACCGCCGCCGACCTCGCCACCGCCAAGGGCGAAGTCGCCCAGGCTCGCCTGTTGCGCATCGTCTCGCAGACGCGGACCAAGGAGTCCGATTACGGCGATGTCCTGAAGTTCGCCGTCGCCAAGGCGGACTCTGCGGACGCCGCCCTCGCGAAGAACGCCTACCTCGCCTTGGTGAAGGCCCCGGAGGCCGACAAACTCCTCGACCCTGTCTTCGAAGGCTGGCTGAAGCAGCCTGCGCCGTCCTCCGAGCAGGTCGCCGCATTGGAGAAATTCTCGACCGCCCTCGCCGGCAAGCCCGGCGTCGCCAAGGTCATCGGCGCGATGCTCGCGCACGGCAAGGGGGCCGTCCGCCAGTCCGCCTTGCGCGCCATCGCGGCCCAGGCGGGCAAGGTCGATGCCAAGGAATGGGCGCCCACGCTCGAGGCGATGCTCGCCCAGGGCGCTTCGCCTCTGCTGCTCGATGCGCTGGCCCGCGTGAAGGACAAGCGCTACGACGCCCAGCTGAACGCCTTGGCCGCGGACGCCGCCAAGCCCTCGTCGCTGCGCCTCAAGGCACTGCTGGCCCTTTCCGGCAGCGGCAGCACCCTGAGCGATCCGGCCTTCAAGCTGCTCACCGAACTGCTCGTCGATCCCGCCAGCCCGGGACTGCGCATGGACGCCGCGACGCGTCTCGCGAACAGCCCACTGACCCCGGCGCAGTGGGAGGCTTACCTCGCCCTCCTGCCCGCGACCGGCCCCCTCGAACAGGGCGAGCTCCTGGTGGCGCTCGCCTTGCCGCAGGTCTACAAGGGCGTGAACGTCGAGACCGGCAAGAAGATCGCCGCCGCCTACGCGAAGTCGCCGATGCTTGGGACTTTCAATCAGGACCTCGTGCGCAAGGCCTTCGGCTTCCTGCCGCGCGAAGTCTACGAAATCCTCGAGCCGGCGTTCGACGCGGCTCTCGCCGCCAACGAGGCTAAGAAGGAGCGCATGGGTGCGCTCGCGCTCGCCGCGGCCAAGAAGGGGGATCCCGCCGTCGGTCGCCGTAACTTCGAAGCCGGGAAGGGCGCCTGCATCGCCTGCCACAAGGTCGGCGACGTCGGCAACGAGGTCGGACCGAACCTTTCCAAGATCGGCGGCATTCGCGTCGAACGCGAGCTCGTCGAGAGCATCCTTTTCCCGAGCAACAGCATCGCGCGAGATTACGACCTCAACTCGTTCCAGATGACCGACGGGACCAGCGTGCTCGGCCTCATCAAGGGCCGTTCGGCCGAGGGCGTGACGATCGTCGAAGCCTCCGGTCAGAAGCGCCTGCTGGCCCAGGAGTCGATCGCCTCCACCACCCAGCTCACCACGAGCCTCATGCCTTCCGGACTCGACGCCATGTTCACCGAGCAGGAACTGCTCGACCTCGTGGCGTTCCTGCGGTCCCTCAAGTGAGTTGATCCGTCGACCGGAGGGCCAGTTGGCCCGAGGTACTCACTTAAAGGGAAACAGGAGCCGGGGTATTAGCTGAGGCTTGCATCGTTGATAGGTAGGGCTGGCCATCCTTGGCCGGCCGCGGCCGAACTGGGATGCTCGGCCCTACCTAAATCCAGCCAGGTCAGCACGCGGTGCTACCTTTACCTCATGAACCACAGTAAGAGGGTCGGCAGGGCGACGATGAGCAGGCAACCGCTGGACTGGGGGCGGTTCTCCGGGTCTAACTCGGGGTAGACGTCCCCGACGTAATCATCGACTTCTTCCTGGATGCGCTCGTCCAGATCCTCGGGGATACCGCTGTCATCGAAGTCGTCGCTCATGTGGGACGCAGTATGCCCGGGCGGAGGGTGGGCGCAAGGGGTTGCCTCGGGGGCGGAGGTCCCTAGCAAGAAGCCATGAAGTCCGTCCTGGCATGCCTGCTCCTCCTGTCTCCGCTCGTCCGCGCCGCGGAGCCCGAGTGTCCGTTGCCTGGCTACGCCTACGTCTGGGGCGACGAGTTCGATGGCGCGAAACTGGACGAAAGCCGCTGGAGCTATCGCACCGGTGAGCGTTTCCAGAGCACGCATCGCAAGGAGAACGTCGCGGTCAAGGATGGCTGCCTCGTGCTGACCGGACTCAAGGAGACCGACGGCAAGGCCCCGTATTCCTCCGGCGGCATCATCAGCAAGCGGCTTTTCCGCTATGGTTATTACGAAGCCAGGTTCAAGGTGCCGGTCGGCGCGGGATGGCACACCTCCTTCTGGACCATGCGTAACTGGGCCAAGGCCGCGGACGGGCCGAACCTCGAACTCGACATCTGCGAGAACGAATCGAGCCGGCCGAACAGCTACGGCGTCAATACCCACCAGTGGATCCCGGGTCCGCACAAAGGCGCCGGGCACAAGGTCGTGAAGACGCCTTCGTTGGCGGAGAATTTCCACGTGTGGGGCTGCGAGTTCACGGCGGAAGACATCCGTTTCTTCTTCGACGGGCAGGTCGTGCAGCAGCTGGACGCCAAGCAGTCCCAGCATGGCGACATGCAGGTCTGGCTCACCCTGATCGCGGCGCCCTCGCTCGGCGGGGTGAAGGCCGTCGACGACGCCCGCCTGCCGGCCACGGCCCTCTACGACTACGTCCGGGTGTTCGCGCGCAAGTAGAACAGGCTGGAGCAAAGGCGGGGAATCCTCACGCTGACGGCAGCATGGCGACCATCCTTTGCATGAAGTGGGGCAAGAAGTACGGCCCGGAATACGTGAACCGGCTGCACTCCATGGTGAGCCGCCACCTGACCATCCCGCACCGCTTCGTGTGCCTGACGGACGACCGGACCGGCCTGAACGCCGGCATCGAGACTTTCCCGATCCCCAGCCTCGAACTTCCCGCCGGCGCGCCCGAGCGCGGCTGGACCAAGCTCGTCTCGTTCTCGCCGGCGCTGACCGCTCCCGGCGGTCCGGAGCTCAAGGGCGACATCCTCTTCCTCGACATCGACATCGTCATCGTCGGCAACATGGATTCCTTCTTCGAGCAGCCCGGCGACTTCCTGATCATCCGCGACTGGCAGAAGGGCGACTACACCGGCAACTCCTCGGTCTACCGCTGGCGCGCCGGCACGTATCCCGACGTCCTCGAATATTTCCGCGCCAACCTCGACGCCGTGCGCAAGCGCCATCGCAACGAGCAGGAGTTCCTGACCGCGCACCTCACCGCGCAGGGCAAGGTCAGCTACTGGCCCGAGACCTGGTGCCGCAGCTTCAAGAAGCACTGCGTGAAGTATTTCCCGTTCTCGTTCTGGCAGGCGCCCGAGATCCCCGAAGGCGCGAAGATCGTCGTCTTCCATGGATTGCCCAATCCGCCCGATGCGCTCGTCGGCCGCAGCGGCAAGTGGTATCGCCGCGTGCTGCCGACCGCTTGGATCGCGGAGAATTGGAAATAAGCGGCAACAGGTGGTGGCGGATAGCGGTTGGCGGTTAGCGGTAAGGGTTGCCTTGGCGTAGGGGCAGCACCGCCTGCCGCCCTCGTGTGTTCGCCGGATGGTGAATGCGATGGTAGGGGCGAGGCTACGCCGCGCCCGTTCTGCATCAAGGGCACGACGTAGTCCTGCCCCTGCCTTGGGCCACCATGCGGCGGCCGCAGAAACAAAGAAGGGCAACACGAGGTGCTGCCCTTTCTTGAGGAGGCTGCGCCTGCGCGCTTACTTCTCGTCGGCGGCCTCGTCGTTGGCGGCTTCTTCCTTGGCCTGGGCCTGACTGCTCAGGATGGGCTGGGCGAAGAGGCGGCCGTCGGGGAGGTTGGCGATGTAGCCTTCGCCGATGAGGAACGAGAGGTCCGTGAGCACCTGGGCCTTGGCGGCTTCTTCGGCGTTCTCGCCCGCGAGCGCGAGGACGAGGTCCTTCGCCTGCTGGGCCGGCTTGCGGTCGAGCGAGTCGAAGATCTTGGCCATCGGATCGCTGAAGGCGGATTTCGGGTCGCGGCAGCGACGACGGACGGAGCAGGCGTAGGTGATGCCCTTCGAGCCCTTCTTGTAGAGGTGGAAGCCTTCCTTGCGGAGGCGGCCGCGGATGCCGTTGGCGGTGTCGAGAGGGAAGGCGCGCTGCTGTTCGAGGGCGTAGCGGACGGAATCGCGGAGGGGGCCGGGATTCATCTCTTCGAGCAGACGGCCGGCGAAGCGGACCCACGGATGGGTCTTCACGACGAGGTCCTTTCGGAAGGCCTGGAGGAAGCCGCGGGCGGCGTCGAGGGACTCGAGGCGCTCGGGTTCGCCTTCCTTGCGGTCCTTCGGCGCGTATTCGCTGCGGGTGGACATCGACTTAAGCCACGCGTCGATCTGCTCCTGTTCGCGGACCATCTCGAGGCGGCCCTTGAAGGCGTCGAACGGCACGTTCGGGCAATGGCGGGCGTGGTGTTCACGCAGGTTGCGCTGGTAGCTATGGTGCGTCGGGGCGCCGAGCAGCTTGCCCGTCTGCGGGCACTTCGCGACCATGAGGAAGGACCCCTTGGGCGCTTCGACCTCGACCTCGACGACGTCGAAGAACTTGTCGAGGTGACGGGACATCACGTGCGAGACCGCGTCGCCTTCGCTGAGGAAGGGATGGCCGTCAGGCACGGAGACGGCGAGCAGGGCGTCGGGGCGCTGTTCGGCTTCGAGATGACGGATGACGATCGAGAGGCGGTCTTCCTTGTCGAGGATCAGGCGGGCGACCTCGAAGAGCTCGTAGGTCATCTTGCTCTTCTTCATCGCGCCGCCGAGCAGTTCGAACTTCGCGTCGTCGGGGAAGAAGGAGCTGGCGACGACCGGACGGAAGGCCGGGGCGTCGTCGTAGCGGGAAGGGCCGCGATCGTCGCGACGACGGTCGTCGCGGCGAGGACCGCCAGGACCATCGCGGCGGGGGCCGCCGGGGCCGGCGCCAGGGCCGTCACGGCGAGGTCCGCGGCTCTGGCCGTCGCGGGGAGGGCCACGGCGTTCGCCACCAGGGCCGTCGCGGAAGCGAGGGCGGTCGCCGTCGCGGCGAGGGCCGCCATTGCCGGAGCTGACCTTTTCGGAGGGTCCGCTGACCCAAGAGGGCCCGAAACCAAGGGAAGAGAGGTCCAGTTCGAAGGACTTTTCCTTGGGAGGGTTGTTTTCAGCCGAGTCGGAGGACATTGAGGGGATGAGCGTTTGGAAAGAAGTCCGCTTGGCAAGCATCGGGACGAACGCTTTTTACTTGCACCAGCCGTCAGGAGTTCCAGCGTGCACCTTCCTTTATTGCTCAGGTGGTGGAATGGCAGACACGCATGCTTGAGGTGCATGTGCCGCAAGGTGTCCGGGTTCAAGTCCCGGCCTGAGCACCAATTTAGGCTGGGTCGGTCCGGAAACGGGCCGACCCTGTTTTTGGTTCACATCAAACCCGACACCCCGCAGTAGTAGGGACATGGCTACGCAGGGAAAACTCGACGTCCTCATCCTCGGCTCCGGCGGCCGGGAACACGCCTTGCTCAAGGCCTGCCTCCGCAGTCCCCGCGTGGCGAAGGTCCGCGTGGCCCCTGGCAACGGCGGCATGGCCCTCGAGGCCGAATGCCTCGACGTCGACGCCGCCAATCCCGCCGCCGTCCTGGAACTTGTCCGTCGCACGAATTCCACCTTCGTGATCGTCGGCCCGGAAGTCCCGCTCGCCGCCGGCGTGGTCGACGTCCTCGAAGCCGCGGGCATCCCGGCCTACGGTCCGCTCGCCGCCGGCGCCCGCCTCGAGGCCAGCAAGGCCTTCAGCAAGGATTTCATTGTGCGCCATAAGGTGCCCACCGCCGCTTCCGAGACCTTCCGCTCGCTCGCGCCCGCGCTGGATTACGTACGCAAGCAGCCCGTTCCGATCGTCATCAAGGCCTCGGGCCTTGCGGCGGGGAAGGGCGTCGTCATCGCGACCACGCAGGCCGAGGCCGAGGCCGCGCTGCGCGACATGATGGAGACCAAGGTCTTTGGCGCGTCGGGCGACGAGGTCGTCATCGAGGAGTTCATGCAGGGCGAGGAAGCGTCGATCATGCTCATGGTGTGCCGCGACGAATACCTCATGCTGCCGCCAAGCCAGGATCATAAGCGCGTCGGCGAAGGCGACACTGGCCTTAATACCGGGGGCATGGGCGCGTATGCTCCCACCACCGTCGTCACGCCCGAGGTCGAACGCCGTCTCCGCGAGGAGATCATCGCGCCCACGCTGAGCGGCCTTAAGGCCGACGGCATCGATTACCGCGGTACGCTCTACGTCGGCATCATGGTCACCGCGACCGGCCCGAAGGTCGTCGAATTCAACGTCCGCTTCGGCGACCCCGAGTGCCAGGTGCTCATGCCTTCGCTCGAGACCGACCCCGTGCAGATCATGGAGGACATCGCGCATGGCCGTTTCCGCCCTTCCGCCGTGAAGCTGCGTCCGGGCGCCACGATCATCGTCGTCCTGGCCGCCGGCGGCTACCCTGGCGAGATCCGCAAGGGTGACCCCATCACCTTGCCCGCCAGCCTGCCCGAGGGCGTCGATATCGTCCATGGCGGCACCAAGCGCCTGCCGGACGGCCGGGTCGTCACCACCGGCGGCCGCGTCCTTGGTGTCGTCGCCCATGGCTCGACCCTCCAGGAAGCCGCCCGTCGGGCTTACGCCGTCGTCCCGCAGATCCGTTACGAAGGTTGCCACTACCGTCGGGACATCGGTTACCGCCAGCTCCGCCGCGACGGAGCGGTTTGAACACTTGAACCGAGGGGCTTATCCCTCATCTTCTGGCGCATGGCCGTCGAACGAGACACCGTCACGTTTGTCTGCACGGGTAATACCTGTCGCAGTCCGATGGCGGAGGCGTTGCTCCGTGCGACGCTGGCCAAGCGAGGGCAGGGGCTTGAGAAGCTCAAGGTAGCCTCGTTCGGACTCGCCGCGCAGGACGGACAGCCCGCCTCCGCGAATTCAGTGAAGGCCATGCAGCGCATCGGCCTGGACGTATCCGGCCATCGCAGCCGGCTGCTGACCCAGGCCGACGTAGACCGCAGCGCGGTCATCTTCGGCATGACCGAGTCGCACCTCGCCGCGCTCCATTCCCGTTTCGACGTCCTGCCCGACTTCGTGCTCCTCCTGCGCGACGTCCTGCCGACCGACGTCCCGCGCGACATCCCGGACCCCTTCGGCGGCGGTTATCGCGACTACGAGGAGTGCCGCGATTCCATGGTTGAAGCCGTCCCTGCGATGGTCGAGTTTCTGCGCCAGAACCTTTCCCGATGACCAGCCCGCTTACGCTCTCCTTCGGCAGTGACCACGGCGGCCTCGCCTTGCGACGCGGCCTGATCGAGGCGCTCAAGGCCAAGGGCTATGCCATCCTCGACCGCGGCACCGAGACCGAAGCCTCCTGCGATTATCCCGACTACGCGCACGCCGTGGGCGCCGACGTCGTCGGGGGTCAGGCCAGGTTCGGCATCCTCGTCTGCACCACGGGCATCGGCATTTCCATCGCCGCCAACAAGATGCGGGGCATCCGCGCCGCCCTCGTCCAGAGCGCCGACGCCGCCGGCCTGAGCCGTCGCCATAACGACGCCAACGTCCTTTGTTTCGGGGCCAAATACGTCGACCTGCCGACCGCCCTGGCGTGCGTGGAGGCCTTCCTGTCTGCCGAATTCGAAGCAGGTCGCCATACTCGCCGCGTGGACAAGATGGAGTCTTCCTGTGGATAACCCCGCCGATTTGCCGTTGCCACGCTTCCTTCCAATAATTGCCCTTTCCTCACGCATACCATGACCGCCATTCGCCGCATCCCTCTCGCCCAGCTCGACCCTGAGATCGACCGCCTGATCAAGGCCGAGCTCAAGCGCCAGCAGACGCACATCGAGCTGATCGCCTCCGAGAACTTCACGCTCCCCGCCGTCATGGAAGCCCAGGGCAGCATCCTCACCAACAAGTACGCCGAAGGTTATCCCGGCAAGCGCTGGTACGGCGGCTGTGAGAACGTCGACCAGATCGAGCAACTGGCCATCGACCGCGCCAAGGCCCTCTTCGGCGCCGACCATGCCAACGTCCAGCCGCACTCGGGCAGCCAGGCCAACGCCGCCGTCTACTTCGCGACCATCAAGCCCGGCGACAAGATCCTGACCATGAACCTTTCGCATGGCGGCCACCTCACTCACGGCAACGCCGCGAACTTCTCCGGTAAGCTCTACACCGTCGTCCACTACGGCGTGGGCGCCGACGGCCGCATCAACTACGACGAAGTCGAGGAGATGGCCAAGCGTGAGAAGCCCAAGATGATCACCGTCGGCGCGTCCGCCTACGCCCGCGAGATCGACTTCGCCCGCTTCGGCAAGATCGCCAAGGAAAACGGCGCCCTCCTCCTCGCCGACATCGCCCACATCGCCGGCCTCGTCGCCGCGGGCGTGCATCCGTCGCCCGTCCCGTACGCCGACTTCGTGACCACCACCACGCACAAGACCTTGCGCGGTCCGCGCGGCGGCCTGATCCTCTGCAAGGCCGAGCACGCCAAGGCCGTCGACTCCTCCGTCTTCCCTGGCGCCCAGGGCGGCCCCCTCGAGCACGTCATCGCTGCCAAGGCCGTCTGCTTCGCCCAGTGCGCCACGCCTGAGTTCAAGGAATACGCCAAGCAGGTCGTCGCCAATTCCCGCGCCCTCGCCGACGAGCTCGTGAAGCTCGGCTTCGGCCTGATCAGCGGCGGCACCGACAACCACCTCAGCCTGCTCGACCTCCGCAAGAGCCACCCGAACGTCTCCGGCAAGGACGCCCAGCTCGCCCTGGACGCCGCCCACATCACCACCAACAAGAACACCGTGCCGGACGAGACCCGCAGCCCGTTCCAGGCCAGCGGCATCCGCGTCGGTACGCCGGCCGTGACTTCCCGCGGCATGAAGGAAGCCGAGATGCGTGAAATCGCCAAGGCGATCGCCATCGTCCTGTCCGACCCCCAGAATCCCGCCAAGATTGCCGAGGCGCAGGGCATCGTGGGCTCCCTGACCAGCCGTTTCCCCCTCCCTTATTAATCTTAAGTCCTCCCTTTTTCCCTTTCCAAGGGAACAAAACCTCCTAGCCTAATCTATACCCCACCTAATCTATGAATACCTCCACCCGTAACCGCAAGGGCTTCACGCTCATCGAACTCCTGACGGTCATCGCGATCATCGGCATCCTCGCGGCCGTCCTCTTCCCTGGCGTCCAGGGCGTCATGAAGAAGGCCAAGCAGTCCGCCGCTTCGACCAAGCTGCGCAACATCGCCCAGTCCTACATCACCTACAACAACGGCACGAAGATGATCAAGCAGGCCGCTTGGAACACCTCGACCGCCCCGACCTCCGCCGCGACCATCCAGGAATACGCCGCCGTCCTCGCCCTCAATGCCGGCCTGAACAACGCCGCCATCTGGTACGTCGACGCCGACCCGGCCAACGACTCCGCCACCTTCCCGACTCAGGTCATCACCGGTGCCGCCGGTTCCGAGACGATCGACACGAACTTCAAGACCGCCAGCGCCACCTCTGGCTACCAGTCCTGGACCACCTACGTTCCTTCCCTGAAGAACATCAACGAGCAGACCCCCCTCCTCTGGACCCGCGGGCTGACCGCCGCCGGCAAGTGGGACGTCACCGCCGGTGTCTGGGGTGCTGAAGGCGGCCACATCGCTTTCGGTGACTCGCACATCGACTGGCGCGCCGACACCGTCGATCCGGCTAACCAGTTCAACTCGAAGGTCAGCCCTGGTACCAGCACCGTGAACTGGAACAACGCCGTCGTTGCCTCCGGCACGGTGACCGAGCTGAAGTCCAAGTAAGCCTTCGCCGGCCTCTCGAAAAGCCCCGCGTTGCGGGGCTTTTTTGTGCCCGCCGACGCCGATATACGGGTAAATATGTATCTTGCCATGAGGCTCTTAGGAAATAGTTTCACTATATCTGAACCCATGAAGACCCCCACCTCTTTTCGCCGTGGTTTCACGCTCATCGAACTCCTGACGGTCATCGCGATCATCGGTATTCTGGCCGCCGTCCTCTTCCCTGGCGTCCAAGGCGTCATGAAGAAGGCCAAGCAGTCAGCCGCCTCGACCAAACTGCGCAATATCGCCCAGTCCTATGTCACCTACAATAACGGCACCAAGATGATCAAGCAGGGGGCTTGGAATACCTCCACGGCGCCGACCTCCGCCTCGAGCATCCAGGAATACGCCGCCGTCCTCGCCCTCAATGCCGGCTTGAACAACGCCGCCATCTGGTATGTCGACGCCGATCCGGCCAATGACACCGCGACTTTCCCGACCCAGGTGATCACCGGCGCCGCCGGCTCCGAGACGCTCGATACGAATTTCAAGACCCCGAGCGCCACTTCTGGCTATCAGGCGTGGACGACCTATGTCCCTTCCCTGAAGAATATCAACGAACAGACCCCTCTGCTCTGGACCCGCGGGTTGCTCGCCACCGGCAAGTGGGACGTCAACACCGGCGTCTGGGGTTCGTCCGGCGGCCATATCGCCTTCGGCGATTCGCATATCGACTGGCGCGCCGACACCGTCGATCCGGCTAACCAGTTCAACTCGAAGGTCAGCCCTGGTACCAGCACCGTGAACTGGAACAACGCCGTCATCGCCTCCGGCACGGTGACCGAGCTGAAGTCCAAGTAAGCCTTCGGCGGCCTCTCGAAAAGCCCCGCGATGCGGGGCTTTTTTGTTTCCGTTCGCTCAGCGTCTGACACTTTCTTTCAAGGCATGACGACTTTCCGCGCATGGCTGGCTGCGACTCGTCCCAAGACCTTGGTGGCGGCCGTCGCGCCCATCGTGCTTGGCGGCGCGGTCGTCGTCGCCTACTCGGGCGCGCCCGGGCTTTGGGCCGACCGGTCTTTCGTCCTCATTCTCCTGAGCTGCCTCGGTTTCGCGCTCTGCGTGCAGGTCGCCTGTAATTTCGCCAACGACCTCGGCGATTCGCTCCGTGGCGCGGATACCGCCGTGCGCGTGGGCCCGCGTCGCGCCGTCTCCTCCGGGGATATCTCGGCCGCCGCCATGCGTCGCGGCATCTGGTTCGCCTGCGTCCTCGCGCTTTTCCTCGGCGCTCCGGTCGCGACCCTCTCGCCGTGGCTCCTCCTCGCCGGACTGCTGGCGATCGCCTGTGCTCTGGCGTATACCCTCGGACCGTTCCCCTTGGCTTACCGTGGTCTCGGCGACGTCTTCGTCGTCGGTTGCTTCGGCGTGCAGGCGACGACCCTGACTGCGTTGGCTGCCTGTACTCCCGGCCCTGGCGATTGCGGGTGCGATACGCCGCATATGCCATGGCGCCCCGCGTTCCTCGCCGGTCTTGGGCTCGGCCTGCTCGCCGACAACATCCTCGTCGCTAATAACGCCCGCGATTACGAGACCGACCTCGCCGTCGGCAAGCGCACCACGGTCGTCCGTTTCGGGCGCAACTTCGCGCGCAACCTGCACGGCTTCAATTCGATCTTCGGCCTTGCCTGTCTCGGGCATGTCTTCGGCTGGGTGCCCATGGTCTTGCTGCCCTTGGCCCTCTGGCAGCATCTTGCCTTCCGGCGGGCCGCCCAACCCGCCGAATTCCTGCCGTTTCTGGGGCGTGCCGCGGGCCTGATGCTCCTGGCGACCATCCTGTGCGTAACTGCCACTTGCCTCGGATGGGTGCCGGCTGGCACCCTGTGGATGCGATGACCCAGCCCAAATCACTCGCCGAACAGCTCGAAGTCCTCGTCAACGGGGGCTCTCGCCCGTCGTGGGACGAATACTTCATGGCGACCGCGGTGCTGGTGAGTTCCCGTTCCAGCTGCGAACGCCTGCACGTCGGCTGCATCATCGTCTCGACCGGCAAGCACCCGAACCGCCTCGTGGCCGCCGGCTACAACGGTTTCCTGCCGGGCGCGCCGCATGACTCGCATGTCCGCGACGGCCATGAGCTCGCGACCGTGCATGCGGAGCAGAACGCCGTGGCCGACGCCGCCAAGCGCGGCGTCTCGCTGCAGGGCACCGTCTGCTACGTCACCCACTTCCCGTGCGTGAACTGCGCCAAGATCCTCGCCGCCGCCGGCATCACCGAGGTGCGCTACCGCCACGACTACAAGAACGACCCGCTCGTGACGGAGATGTTCAACCAGGCAGGCGTGAAGATCGCGCGCCTCGACCGCTGATGGCGCGCGCTCCGCAGACGTTGGCGGGGCGATTGCTGGTCTCGCATCCGCAGCTGCGCGACGACCATTTCCGTGAGACCGTCGTGCTGATGCATACGCACGACGCGGCGGAAGGCGCGCTGGGCGTGATCGTCAACCGCCCGCTCGGACGCGTCTTGGGTCAGATCCAGACGTCGGCCGAGCTCAAGCCCCTGGACGGCGTGCCGCTGTTCGAAGGAGGACCCGTCGCGACCGATCGGCTGGCCTTCGGCGGCTGGCGTTTTCCGGCCAAGGGCGAACCCGAGGTGCGTTTCGGCCTCGGCCAGGAAGAAGCCGCGGAGCTCGCCAAGGACGGACGGTTCCGGCTTAGCGCCTACATCGGCTACGCCGGATGGTCGGCCGGGCAGCTTGAGAACGAACTACGCATGAATGCCTGGGTCGTCTGTCCGTTCGACGCGCTATGCGGCGAGCTGGAGGGCATCGACCTCTGGAAGAAATTGCTCGAACGACACCGGCCGGACCTGCGGCTCGAGGCGGATTCGCCGGATAATCCCGGACTTAACTGAGGTCAGCGTGCGGTCGAGAGGAGGATCTCGACGTTCTGCCTGAGCAGCTCTCCAGCCGAACGTCCGTCCGCGCCGAGCATCTTGCGCTGGATCAGTTGGGCGCGCTTTTCCTGGTCGACCTCCATCAGGCGCCAGCCGCCGGAGGGTAGCTGAGGGCTATGGGCGTCGAGGGCCGTCCAGCGTAGCGGCATCCCGTGCCAGGCGAATTCCACGTACCAGCCGGCGGCCCGGGTGACGTCGCCGCGGGCGAGCGCCGGGTAGCGTTGCACGAAGTCGGGGGTCCTGTTCGTGCGCATGGCCACCGTGAGGGCCGTCGGTTGGCTGCGGAGCGCCGCAAGCAAGTCGACCTTGGGTCTGGCCAGCACGAGCATCGGATCCATCCCGACGAGGTTCTGGCCGTTATAGAGTTCGTGCAGGTTGGCGCTCTGCTTGTTCTCGGCCTGGGCAGCGTACCAGAGTTTGTAGCCCGTCGAGAGCATCAGCCCGACCTCGAAGTGGAGGTGCGAGCGGTCCTTCGTGATGGGGCTGACGCCGGCGGAGGTGTGGCCCATCAGGCCGATCGGGGTGCCGCGGCGCAACGGCTGGGCTACCCGGAGGGAAGGCTCGATCTTCGCGAGATGGGCGTAGAGCGTGTAGACCGGGATCTCCGCGCTGCCATGGAAGAGTACGACGTACTTCCCGTAGGGGCCGTTGATATTCGGGTTGAGGTAGGCGACCTGGCCGTCCATCGCGGCCAGCGCGAGGTCGAGCGGCTCGCCGTCGGCGTTGACCGAGGTCGGGCGGATGTCGATGCCTTCGTGGAAGCGTCTGCCGTCTTCGCGGACCATGCCGAAGGAGCCGGACTCCGTCTTGCCGGAGACCGTCGGCTGAAGGTAGTCCTGCGGGGCGTGGATCGCGGCGCGGTCCATCGTGGTCGGCCAGACGACGTCAGTCGCGTCCAGCGGGAGCGCCGTGAGGAGGGCGTAGGAGAGTAGGCAGAGGCTGCTGCGCAGGCTCACTTGCGTTCGGCTTCCTTGATCTTGCGGATCTTCAGCGCCGAGATGTTCAGGCGACGGCTGAGCTCCATGACCGCCTGCGTGTTCGACATGCCCTTCTTCTCGACGTGGAAGATCAGGTTTCCGTCCGTGATCTGCTGGTCGATCGGCATGATGCCGACCGCCGTATCATTGATCACCAGGACGAAATGGCGGCCGACGGCCTCGCGCGTGTAGTTCATCACGTCGGTCGCCGACTTGCGGTCGAGCTGGACGAGCAGGAATTCCTGGCGCAGGTCCGGTTCGCCGCTGGTGATAGGCTGGGTGCCGAGGATCTCCTCGGCCGGGACGAGCGCGCGGGTCAGCACCGTGATGCCGATCTGGCTCACCGGCAGGCGGACTTCCTGCTTCATCGCGCTTCCGACGCCGGGGGAGGCCTCGACGAAGACGGACGCGATGTCTTCGGGGATGTCGGTGTTCTTGCAGCCCGCGAGGAGGACGGCGCAGAGGGCGAGGGCGAGGCGGGAAAGGGTCATGGAAAGGTCAGCCGACGAGCAGGTCGAGCGAAGCGCCTACCTGCAGGATATGGGCAGGTTGGAGGTCGAGCACCGGGACCAGGTAGGTCTGCTTGGTGGCCGCGTGCACGTAGGTCATCAGGCCCTTGTCGGCGACGCCGACCTGCTTGATGATGCGTTTGCGCTCCAGCAGCATGGCGAGGATGTGCTTGAGCACGCCTTTGTCGCCGGAAGGGTCGGACTCTTCTTCGTAAAGGGAAAGGAAGAATTCTTCGCGCGAGGCGAGGAGCTGGGCTCGGTGGGCCTGCTCCTCTTCTCCGCGTTCCTTGACCTCACGGGTCCAGCGGCCGAGCAAGATGCCGTCGGGCTTGAACGCGGCCGCGTGGTCGCGGAGCACGTCGCAGCGCTCGATGTTGCCGCCGACGGGCTTGTAGACGACGCACGTCACGAGATCGCCGACGTGGAGTTCCTTGCCGGAAGCGGCGCAGACGCGCGCGATGGGTTTGACCTGCCAGTCCATGACCGAAGAGAGAAGTCGGGCGGGGCGGGGCGGGCAACCCCATTCACGGCGGTTTGCGGCTGACTTATTGGCCGTCAGAGCCAGTCTGCCCGGCATGTCCGAAACCCCTGCCGCCGGCGTCGTCTTGCTCGTGATCGACGTCCAGCCGACCTTCCTCAAGGCCATGCAGGATGGCGAGGGTTGCCTCCGCCGCTGTCGGTTGGCCGTCTCCGCCGCCAAGTTGCTGGGGGTCCCCGTGCTCTTCACCGAGCAGGTCCCCGCCAAACTAGGCCCGACCCACCCGGACCTGCTCCTCGCCGCGGGGGAGGGACGTGCCGTCTTCGGCAAGACCGCCTTCTCCGCCTTCGGCGCACCTGGCTTGGTCGAGGCTCTCGGCAAGGCCGAGGTCAGCCAGTTGCTCATCTGCGGCCTGGAAATCCCCGTCTGCGTCTACCTGACCGCCATGGATGCCCTTCGTGAGGGCATGGGCGTGACGATCCTGTCGGACGCCGTGGAGGCCCGTCGGCCGGAAGACGCCTGTACCTGCCTTGAAGCCCTCCGGGTCGCCGGGGCGCACATCCTGCCGACCGAGACCGTCTTCTACGCCATGCTCGGCGACGCGACGCACCCGCAGTTCCGCGCCTATACCGATCTCGTCAAGCAGGCCGCTTAGACTTGGTCGACCGTCAGGCTCGCCGCAGGCACGGCCGCGGCGTCGACGGGCAGGCCGACGTCCGCCCATGCGGCGAAGGCGATCATCCCGGCGTTGTCGCCGCAATGTTTCGGCTCGGCCACCAGCATCGGCAGGCCGCGTTGCTGGGCGACTTGCGCGAGTCGCGCGCGGAGGGTGCGGTTATTGGCGACGCCGCCCGAGAGCCCGGCCGACTTGTAGGCGGAAAGGTCCAGCGCCGCGCCGGTCTTCGACGCGAGTTGCTCGATGATCGCATGCTGATAGCCTGCGCACAGATCGGGCATCTCGGCGGCGAGGCGATCGTCGGGCATCTTTTCCAGCTGATAGCGCAGGGCCGTCTTTATACCCGAGAAACTCATGCGCAGGTCCGCCTTCTCCGGGATGCCGCGAGGGAATGGGTATTTCTTCAGGTCGCCTAGCAGCGCCTGTTGCTCGATCAGCGCGCCGCCCGGGTAGGGCAGGCCGAGGAGTTTCGCGCCCTTGTCGAAGGCTTCGCCGGCGGCGTCGTCGACCGTGCGTGAGACGACCGTGAGGCGGAGCTGTTCGTCGAGCTTCACGAGGAGCGTGTTGCCGCCGGAGACCACGATCGCGAGGTGGGGGAGCATCGCGGCGCGGGCGGCGGCGAATCCGGCCGGATCCTTGGCGTGTACGGCGATGAAGGGCGAAAGGACGTGGGCGCGCAGGTGGTTGACGCCGACGATAGGAAGCTTGCGGGAGACGGCGAGGGAGCGGGCGAGCGTCACGCCCATCGACAGGCAAGGGAGGAGGCCGGGACCTCGCGTGACGGCGATGGTATCCGCCTGATTCAGTTCGGATTGGAAGTCCGCCAGCAGGATGGGCAGGGCGGAGAGGTGCATGCGGCTGGCCAGTTCGGGCACGACGCCGCCGTACTTCTCGTGTTCCGCCGCCTGCGAGCTGATGAGTTCGCGCACGATGCCTCGGGCCGGGTCGAAGAGCGCCAGGGCCGATTCGTCGCAGGAACTTTCGATCGCGAGGATCATCGATGGCCTTTGATGTCGCCGCCCTTCGGCGGGCTCAAGCGGGAAGGTGCGGATGAGGTTTTGTCTTGTCGATTAGGCGTTGCCTGCGCCTCCGCCGGTCGGAAAGGATGGGGCATGCGTCGATGGTTGCTGGCTTGGTTGCTCATGGGTCCCACGCTTTGTCTCGCCGCCGGGACCGAGTACTGGCTTTCCCCGGCCGGCGATGATGCCGGGCCGGGCACGAAAGCCCGGCCGTTCGCGACCTTGGAGCGGGCCCGGGACGCCCTGCGTGAGTCCAGGGGCGCGTCCGCTGCCGCGCCGGCGGTGGTGCATCTCCTTCCCGGCGTCTACCCTCGGGGCAAATCCTTCGAGCTCACGGCCAAGGACGGGGGCGCGGTGACCTATCGGGCGGAGGGGGAGGTCATCCTCCGTGCGGGCAAGACGATCCCGGCCGCATCGCTCCTTCCCGTGTCCGATCCGCAGGTGCTGGCTCGTCTCGACGCCGCGGCGCGCGGCCAGCTCCGCGAGATCGACCTTCGCGTCGCGGGCCTCCGCAACGTCCGTCAGTTCCCCGATCATTTCAGCGGCGGCGGAGGGCTGTGCGAACTCTATTGGAACGGGCGTCGCCTGCCGTTGTCGCGCTGGCCGAACGGAGCGGACGCCACCATCGAGCAGGTGCTCGAGCGCGGCGACGACAAGTCGAGGACCGGTCATGGCGGCGTGTTCGTCGCCCGCGAGGATCGCGTCGCCCGCTGGAACGTGGGCGCCGGCGTCTGGGTCGAGGGCTATTGGCGCGTGCCCTGGGCGCCTTCGGTCTTGCGGGTGAGCGCGATCGACCCGGCGAAGCGTGCGATCACCTTGGCGGTCCCGATCGGCGGCGGCATCGGATCGAAGTATGCCAAGAAGCCGGCGCTCGGCGACGGCAAGGAGCCGTGGTGGGCCGTGAATCTCCTGGAAGAGATCGACCAGCCCGGCGAATGGTGCGTCGATTTCGAGGCGAAGAAACTCTACCTCTGGCCGCCGTCCGCCGCCGCTGGCGCGACCTTGTCCGTCGCGGACATGGAGTCGCCGATGGTCGTGGCGCAAGGCGCCAGCCGCATCGTCTTCGAGGGCGTCGCCTTCGAGCAGGGCTTGGGCGACGGCATCGACATCCGCGGCGGCGAGGACGTGCTGGTCGCCGGTTGCGTCTTCCGTTCGCTCGGCGGCAACGGCGTCGTCGTCCGCGGCGGCGTCCGGAACGGCGTCCGCAGTTCGGATTTCCACGACCTCGGCGAAGGCGGCATCCTTCTTTCGGGAGGCGATCGCGCCAGGCTGACGCCCTGCGGGAATTTCGCCGAGAACAACCATCTCCATCACCTCGGCATCCGGAAGAAGACCTATGCCGCCGGCATCCAGGTCGGCGCCTACGGCGCGGGCGCCGCGGTCGGCTGCCGCGTGACGCATAACTACATCCATGACCTGCCGCACGCGGGCGTCCTTTACGGCGGCAACGACAACCTCTTCGAGTTCAACGAAATCTGCCGCGTGGTGCTGACCTCCGCCGACATGGGCGCGTTCTACACCGCGAACGACTGGGCGAGCTACGGCAACGTGATCCGCCATAACTTCGTGCACAGCAGCCCGCGGGCGAACGCTTTCTACATGGACGACGGAGACAGCGGCGACCTGATCGAGGGCAATGTCTGCCATGGTTTTTCGTACGGACCGTTCATCGGCGGCGGACATGACAACGTCGTCCGGCATAATCTGGTCATCGCCTGCGAGCGCGGGCTCCACCTGGACGCCCGCGGATTGCCCCGGGGGTACGACAAGGACCGGATGCTGCTGTCCGGACTCGCCTCCGTGCCTTACCGCCAGTCCCCATGGGCCGAGCGCTATCCCTCCTTGCCTGGCATCCTCGACCGGCATCCCGAGAAGCCGTTCGGGAACCGGGTCACCGCCAATGCCGTCGTGGCCTGCGCGGAGCCGTTCCATTTCGCCAAGGCCAAGGAACTCGCCGACTCGTATGTCGAGGGCAACGTCGCCTTCGGCCTCGCCGAGGCGGGATTGAAGGATCCGGCCCATGGTGACTTCGCGTTGCGTCCTGATTCCGGAGTCTTCGCGAAGATCCCCGGTTTCCCCGCGATTCCTTTCGCGGAGATCGGTTTACGCCGCGACGCCTATCGGACCACGCTGCCGCAGCGCGTCTTCGGCCCGGCGACGAAGTCCGCCGAGGCGGTGTTCGACTCCGACGTCGACATCCGACGCACGGATGACGGCCGCTGAGCCGGGGTTTCGTCTGGCGGTCGCCCGTCACCCCTTCCACGCTGGCGTATGGACGCAAAGGCCCGCCATGACGCCATCGTCGCCTTGCTTCGTCGCGAGGCCCGCGGCGGCGTGGTGCCGTTCGCCCGCGTGGTCGAGGCCGCCCTCTATGCGCCGGGCCACGGCTATTATTCCTCCGAACGCGTGCGCGTCGGCAAGGCGGCCGGGACCGACTTCACGACCGCCGCGGCGCTCGGGCCGATGTTCGGCCAGCTGATCGCCGCCGCGGCGAAGACATTGGTCGGCGACCTGAAGTCGCATGCTCTCGTCGAGGTCGGAGCCGAGCCTGGCCAGACGCATTACGCCGGGGTCGCGACGCAGTTCGCCGAACTCCGTACCTTCCGCTTCGGAGGCGCGCCGGATTTCGCCGGCCGCAGCGTGCTGGTGGCGAACGAACTCCTGGACGCCCAGCCATTCCATCGGTTCGTCCGCCAAGACGACGTCTGGCGGGAGCTCGGCGTACGCGTGGACGGTGCCGAACTCACCGTCGAGCCGTTGGGCGCGCCTTCCACTTCGCTGGCCACCGAGTTCGCGCGATCTTTGCCCGTTGCGGAAGAAGGTTGGATCATCGATGCGCCCTTGGCGGCAGAGGAACTGCTCCGGAAACTCTTCGCCGGCGGTTGGTCGGGCGCGGTCATCCTGCTTGATTACGGCAAGACCGTCGCCCAGTGCCTCGAGTCTTCGCCGGCGGGAACGGCACGCGCCTATCGCAGCCATCAGCTTTCCGGGGCGATCCTCGAGGACCTCGGTTCGCAGGACCTGACCTGCCATGTCCTATGGGACCGGATCGAGCCTGTCCTGGTTCAGGCCGGCTTCCGTAGCGTGAGGCTTGACCGGCAGGAGGCCTTCTTCGTCAGGTATGCGGCAGAGGAGATGGAACGGGTCGCGACATCGGGCGACCATGAGGCCACGGGCCGTCTCCGGGCCTTGACGCACCCGGCTCATTTCGGGGCAAAGTTCCAGGTCATGCACGGTATCCGGGGTTAAACGGAAGTTTTTGGAAGCCACGCTCGACCTGAGGGGAACATCCCCTTTTCTCGGCTGTACCCCTAGTTTCGCCATGAAGTCGTCCCTGTTCGCTTTGTTTACCCTTTGCCTGGTTTCGGCCGCCTTGCAGGCCGAGACCAAGGTCATCCAAGCCTTCGAAGGCGACGGCTTCGACAGCTGGCAAACGACCGGCACCGCCTTCGGTCTGGCGCCGATCGCCGGCAAGGTCGACGGCGTCAATGGAGAGTTCCGCAACTATGGCGGCAACTCCTTGGTCTGCTCGGGCCACGGAGGGGACGCCGCCGTCGGCACGCTGACTTCTCCGGAACTCAAACTTACCTATCCCTATGTCGGCTTCCTCATCGCCGGCGGCAACCATCCTGGCAAGACCGCCGTCCAGCTCCTCGTCGGCGGCAAGGTCGTCCGCGAATCGACCGGCGCCAACGACCTGACCTTGCGGGAGGCCGTCTGGGACATCTCCGAGTTCAAGGACAAGACCGGCGTCATCCGCATCATCGACAGCCATTCCGGCGCCTGGGGAATCATCGCCGCCGACCATTTCGTGTTCAGCACCGACGCGAAGCCCAAATTCGCCAACGGCGGCCGCCCCAAGCCCAAGGCGGCCAACAATCTCGTCCGCGTGGCCGGCGAGGGCACGGCGGCGCTGATTCCCGGGGCGACCTTCCGGACCACGGGCGACCACGCCGTCACCGGCGTCTATTCTCCGACGGCGATTTCCTTCGGTAACGACGGCAGCCTCTATGTCGCGGAGACCCATCGTTTCCGTTTCGGCGTCGAGGACGATCGCAACAACCTCTTCTGGTATCATGACGACCTGGCCTCGACCACGACCGCCGACCGCCGCGCCTTGCATGAGAAGTGGAAGGCCAAGAAGCCCCTCGAGTGGATGACGGCCAAGTCCGAGGTGATCCGTTATCTCGGCGTCGACCAGGCCGACGGAACCTTCCGGCAGAACAAGGTCTTCGCCGAGAAGTTCAACGACGTCCTGGATGGCACTTCCGGCGGCGTCCTTGCCTGGGATGACAACATCTACTTCGCCTGCATCCCCAAGCTCTGGATGCTGCAGGATGCGAAGAACGACGGCACCGAGGCCCAGCGCAAGGTCATCCAGGATGGCTTCGGCGTGCGCGTCTCGCTTTCCGGCCACGATATGAACGGCTTCGCCATCGGTCCCGACGGCCGCGTCTGGGGCACCATCGGCGACCGAGGCTTCAACTTCACCACGAAGGAAGGCCGGAAGTACGACTCGCATAACCGCGGCGCCGTCTTCCGTTTCGAGCCGGACGGCACGAACTTCGAAGTCGTCCACTTCGGCCTTCGTAACCCGAAGGAAATCGCCTTCGACGAGTTCGGCAACGGCTTCTCGGTCGACAACAACGCCGACATGGGCGACGCCGCTCGCGTCGTCTACGTGGTCGAAGGCGCGGATTCGGGCTGGGAGATGGAACATCAGGCGATGCATACCTTCCATCGCGAGATCGGCCTCGAGCAGCGTCCCCTTTCCCGCTGGATGACGGAGAAGACCTGGGAATTGCAGAATCCTGTGCAGCCGGCCTTCATCATCCCACCGTCGGCTTACATCACCTCCGGTCCGTGCGGACTGACCTATAATCCCGGCGCCGGTTTCGTCGAGGCCGAGGCCCGGCATTTCCATATCTGCGATTACCGGGGCTCCGCCGGCGCATCCGGCATCTGGTCCTTCAAGATGGAGCCGGCGGGCGCCGGCATGAAGATGACCGAATCGCACCAGCTTCTCTGGGGCGTCGCCGCGACCGACATCGAGTACGACTGGAAGGGACGCCTGGTCGTGGCCGACTTCATCACCGGCTGGGAGTCGCATGATGCCGGCCGTATCATCACTTTGGAGGCGGAGAAGATGGCCAAGCCCGAGGTGGTGGCGACGGTCGCAGACCTGATCAAAGGGGGTTTCGTCAAGCAGTCCTCCGCCGAGCTGGCCAAGCTGCTCTCCCATGGCGATCAGCGTGTCCGTCTACGCGCCCAGCTTGAGCTGACCCGCCGTCCGGATGCCGCCGACCGTTTCGAGGCCGCCACGAAGTCCGCGAACCAGCTCGAACGCCTGCATGGCGTCTGGGGCCTCGGCATCCTGGCCCGTCGCGGCGCCGCCATCGCCCCGGGCGAGGCCTTCAGCGGCAAGCATACCCCGGTCGCGCCCTTGGCCGATCGTATCGCCGCCGCGCAACGTCTCGTGCCGCTGCTGGCCGACGCCGACGCCGAAGTCCGCGCCCAGGCCGTCCGTGCGCTGGAAGAGGCCCCGCTCAAGGGCAACGACCTGCCCCTCGGCAAGCTGATCCTGGATACCTCGTTGCGCGTGCGTTCCTTCGCCGCGCTCGCCGCCGCGCGCCTTGGCGCCGACAAGTGTCTTCCTGAGGTGCTCACGATGCTCAGGGAGAACGCCGACGCCGACCCGATCCTCCGCCACGCCGGCTCCTTCGCGATCGATCATCTTTGCCGGACTCCGGAATCATTCGACGCCGTCGCCAAGGATGACAACGCCTCCGTCCGTCTCGCCGCCGTGATCGCCTTGCGCCGCCGTAACGACGCTTCCGCGGCCCGCTTCGTGAAGGACAAGTCGACCATCGTCGCCGACGAAGCCATCCGGGCCGTGCATGACCTGGCCTTTGAGGCCGGTCGTCCCGCCGTCGCCGCGCTCATCGACGACCTCGGCTCGCGTGAGTGGACCATCTTCATGCTGCGTCGCCTCACGCACAGCGCCTTCCGTCTCGGGGGAGAGAAGAACGCCGCCCGCGTGGTCGCCATCGCCGCCGACGAGAAGCTGCCGGTCGAGGCCCGTTTGGAGGCGCTGCGCCTGCTGGCGCAGTGGACCAATCCTTATCCGGTCGATCAATCCACGGCCCACTGGGCGCCGCTGGCGCCGCGTGACGTCAAGGAGCTGCGTACCAGCCTCAGCGCCGCGCTGCCGACGCTCCTCAAGGGCGAGTCGGACATCCTCCGCGCTTCGCTCGAACTCGTCGAACAGTACAAGCTCGAGGTCGCATCCCTGTCCGACGACTTGCTCTCCGGTCTGGTCGCCAACGCCAAGCTCAGCGGTTCCGCCCGTGCCAAAGCCTTGGAACTCTGGCTGAGCCGTAAGCCTGCCGACCTCGCCGAAGTCGCCGGCAAGTATGCGAAGGACAGGCAGGACGAAGTCGCCATGGTGGCCATCGGCGCACTGGCTCATCTCAATCCCACGCAGGGACTCGTCGAGCTCGCCAAGTCGGCGAAGAACGGTTCCGCCGCCCGTCGACAAGGCGCTTGGAAGGCGCTCGCCCGCCTCCAGGCTTCCGGCGTCGACTCTCTCTTCGTCGAGAATCTCAAGGCCCTCGAGCAGGCCAAGGGCGTCTCGCCTGCCGCCATCGAACTCCTCGAGGCCGCCGCGGTCCGCTCCGAGCCGGCCGTGAAAGAGGCTCTCGCCACGGTCCAGAAGGTCCTCGCCACGAGCCCGGACAAACTCGCCAAGTGGATGCCGGCCCTCGAAGGCGGCGACCCCAAGAACGGTTTCGCGCTCTTCCAGGCCCTGCCGGCCGGGCAGTGCCTCCGCTGTCATCGTGCGTCGGATGACGCCCATGCCGCAGGTGGCGAAGCCGGTCCTAACCTCGCCGGCGTGGCCAAGCGCGGCGATCGTCGCTACCTCCTCGAGTCCATCGTCTATTCCAACGCCGTGGTCGTCGCCGGCTACGGCTCGGTGAACATCGAGCTCGCCAATGGCGGCGCCCTGGTCGGAGCGCTCATCAAGGATGCCCCTGAACATGTCGACGTCGATGTGGCGGGGAACGCCTGGCGTATCGACCGTAAGGACATCAAGTCCATGACGGCTCCGGTCTCGGGCATGCCCGCGCTGGATGCCGTCCTGACGCTCAACGAAGTCCGCGACCTCGTGGCCTGGCTCTCCACGCTCGAGAAGGCTCCCAAGAAGGCCAAGCCTGCCGATCCGAAGCCGTTGGATATTTCGACCATCAAGCCCGTCGCCGCGGTGTCCGTCGCAGGTATCGATCCGGCCGTCATGGCCGCCGGCAAGCAGGGCTTCATGCTGTGCATGGCTTGTCACGGCCCGAATGCCGAAGGCACCGTCATCGCTCCGCCCCTCGCCAAGTCGAACTGGGTCAACGGACCCGTCGAGAATCTCATCCGCATCCAGCTGCGCGGCCTGAACGGTCCGATCAACGTCTCCGGCAAGGCTTACGCGCTGCCCGTCCCCATGCCGCCCCAGGCGCAGCAGACCGACGAGCAGATCGCCGCCGTGCTCACGTATGTGCGTAACAGCTTCGGCAACTCCGCCCCGGCCGTCACGGCGGAGCAGGTGAAGGCGCTCCGCGGCGAAGTCGGCAAGCCCATGCTGACCGAAGCCGACCTCATCCCGGCCAAGTAAGCGGCCTCTCCGCGTGCAAGGCCCGGCCTCGCGAGAGGACCGGGCCTTTTGTTTTAGGCGATCGCGGTTGGCGGATTGCTGATAGGAAAGACAGCTAAAACGCCACGAAGTAAACCGGAGACCGGATGATTGTCCGGGGGTCTTGTGTCCGCATCAGGATTTCCGGTTTCTGGTCTCCGTCTGGGTTCTTTCGAATGTCTTGGGTAGGTCGGGCCATCCTTGGCCGGCCGCGGCCGAGCAGGGATGCTCGGCCCTGCCTGAGGCATTCGCATACACCATAACCGTCAACCCTCGCCGCTGATTGGGTGACGGCCTCGCGTCGTCGCCCAACAAAAAGCCCCGGCGGATGCCGGGGCTTTGGTCGGGAGGTGACGACCGCCTTAGGCGATCGTGACTTCCTTCGTCAGGTAGACGTCCTGAATCGTATGCAGGAGCTTGGCGCCTTCTTCGATCGGGCGTTGGAAGGCCTTGCGACCCGAGATGAGGCCCTGGCCACCCGCGCGCTTGTTGATGACGGCGGTCTTGACGGCTTCGGCGAAGTCATTGTTGCCCGAGGGGCCGCCGGAGTTGATGAGGCCGATGCGGCCCATGTAGCAGTTGGCGACCTGGTAGCGGGTGAGGTCGATCGGATGGTCGGACGCGAGGTCGGTGTACATGCGCTTGTCGATCTTGCCGTAGGAAGACTCCGTCTGCTGGATCGCGAGGTAGCCGCCGTTGTTCTCCGGAAGCTTCTGCTTGATGATGTCGGCGCAGATGGTCACGCCGAGGTGGTTGGCCTGGCCGGTGAGGTCAGCGGACACGTGGTAGTCCTTGTCCTTCTTGAAGGCGTTGTTGCGGGTGTAGCACCAGAGGACGGTGGCCATGCCGAGCTCGTGGGCCTGCTGGAAGGCGGCGGAGACTTCGATGATCTGGCGGTTGGTCTCCGGGGAGCCGAAGTAGATCGTCGCGCCGACGGCGGCGCAGCCCATGTCGGCGGCCTGCTTCTGGGTGCCGTCCCTCACCTGGTCACCGACGGGGGGGGAGGTGAGCGGCGGGTTGGGGTTGATCTTCACCAGGAAGGGACT
>CAIWNE010000086.1 GCA_903913915.1 uncultured Opitutia bacterium | reverse complement strand
GTCTCCGAGCTCTCCTGGACCAAGCGCGTCCAGAAGCCCTCTGACATCCTCAAGGGCGGCCAGGAAGTCGACGCGGTCATCCTCAACTTCAACAAGGACGAACCGAAAATCTCGCTCGGTATCCGCCAGCTCGAAACCAATCCGTGGGAAAAGGTCCGCCACAACTACCCGGTGGGCGCTCGCGTCCGCGGCAAGGTGCGCAACCTCACCAACTACGGCGCGTTCGTCGAACTGGAAGATGGCATCGACGGCATGGTGCACGTGTCCGACATGAGCTGGACCCGCCGCATCAACAACCCGGCCGAAGTCATGAAGAAGGGCGACGACGTGGAAGCCATCGTGCTCGACGTCGACGTCGACCAGCAGCGCATCTCCCTGGGCGTCAAGCAGACCCAGACCGATCCGTGGTCCGAAATCGACCGCAAGTACCGGATCGGCGACCTCGTCACCGGCAAGGTCTCCAAGATCGCGAACTTCGGCGCCTTCATCGAGCTCTCCGACGAGATCGACGGCCTCGTGCACGTCTCCCAGCTCGCCGAACAGCGCGTCGAGAACGTCAAGGACGTCGTCAAGGTCGGCCAGGACGTCACCGCTCGCGTCATCAAGATCGACAAGGAAGACCGTCGCATCGGTCTCTCGATCAAGGCCGCGAACTACGACGCCGAACGCCTCCAGGCCGAGATCAGCAGCTACGACCGCATCAAGGGCCCGTCCACCGGCGGCGCCCCGGCCCCCTCGGCCGGCGGTTCGTCCTCCTCGTCTTCGGGCAGCGGAGACTTCAACAGTCTCGGCGACCTCCTCGACAAGGCCGGCAACTAAGCCGTCCTTCGCAGGAACCAGAACAGACCCCGGGCAACCGGGGTCTTTTTTTGTGCCCATCGGCCGCCATCCGTCGTAGTATCCGCGCATGGTTCCGTTCCAGGGATACGGCCGACTTACGCGCAGCACGACGCTGGCGCTGCTGGCCGCCTTGGTCATCCTCGTGGCGGAGTGGGCCAGCCTGCTGCCGGCCAACGCCATGCTGGCGATCCGCACCGGTTGCCAGATCTACGTGCTCCTGCGCGTCATGCGCGCCCGCATCTCGCCCGCCTACCTGCTGCTCTGGGGGCCGCTGGCCTGGTTCTTCCCGCTCGCCACGGCGCTGGTCGTCTACCTCTTCGGCGGCCGGAAGCATTCGTCGCTCGCCGACGCGAAGAAGGAAGTGAACCGCGTCGCCTGGCGGCTCAGCGACGAACCCGACTTCGGCGGCAACCGCTTCCGCCTCCTCGGCGACCGGCAAGGTCGCGACACCTTCGACGAATTGCGCCGCCAGATCCTGGGCGCCAAGCGCCGGATCAGCCTCTCGACGTATATCCTCAGCAACGACGACGTCGGCCGCGAGATCGTCAGCCTGCTGACGGCCCGGGCCAAAGAAGGCATCGAGGTCCGTCTGCTCGTCGACGCCATCGGCAGCTTCGGAATCCCGCTGCGCCTCTGCCGGCCGCTCCGTCGGGCCGGCGGACAGGTCGCGCGCTTCAATCCAGCCCTGCCCATGCAAGGCAAAGGTTCCGCCAACTGGCGTAATCACCGCAAGATCGCGGTCTTCGACGGCGCGACCGCGATCATCGGCGGCCAGAACCTCGGTTCACGTTACATGGGCGAGCGGCCTTCCAATCGCCGCTTCCGCGACTGCTCCTTCCTGATCGAAGGGCCGACGGCGGCCGCCATCGAGCGGGTCTTCATCGCCGATTGGTGCCAGGCCACGGACGAAGCCCCGATGCGGTTCGCCGCCCTGCTCCGGGAACGTTCGCCTCACGTCGGACCGGCGCGGATCGAAGTCGTCTCCTCCGGCCCCGACTGCGAAAGGGATCCGCTCTGGGAGACGTACGAACGGTTTTTCTCCAACTGCAAGAAGTCGATCACCGTCGTCACGCCATACTTCGTCCCCGACCGCACCCTCTTCACCCTGCTCGTGACCGCCGCGCACGCCGGCCGCCACGTGAAGATCATGGTACCCCGCCGCTCCGACCACCGCCTGCTCGACCTCGCGCGACGGTGGCACCTGCGCACGCTCCGCGAGGCGGGCGCGGAAATCCTCTTCTTCAAGCCCGACGTGCTGCATGCCAAGCTCGTGATCGTCGACGACGAACATCTCGTGATCGGCTCGGCGAACCTCGACATGCGCTCGTTGTTCTGGAATTACGAGATCGGCGCGGTCGTCCGCGACGACGTCGCCATCGCAGAAGTCAAGGCACTGATCTTCGGCTGGGAAACCGAATCCACGCGTTATACCGAAGACCTGTACCGACGCACCCGCACCCTGAGCGGTCGCGCGATCGAGGCGGTGGCGAAGGTGATCGCCCCGCTGCTCTGATCACCCCAGGAAGGCGTGCAGGCGAACCGCGAGCCCGGTGTCGGGAAGCAGGAAGCCGTCATGGCCGGCATCCGTCACGACCTCGTGATAGGCGGCGTTGACGCCGACGGCCGTGGCCGCGGCGAGGAGCATGCGCAGCTCGCTCGTCGGGTAGAGCCAGTCGCTGGAGAAACCGATCGCGAGCACGTCCGGGCCGTCCTGCGTGAACAAGGTCCCGGAGGAGGCGCGGGCGGTCATGTCGAAGCGGTCGACCGCGCGGGTGATGCGCAGCCAGCTGTTGGCGTCGAAACGCTGGACGAACGCCTTCCCTTGGTGCTCAAGGTAGCTCTCGACCTGCCAATGGACGGGGTCGCCGGCGCCGGCGCCGGGCACCTTGGCGCGGCCGAACTTCTGCTCGAAGGAAGCCGAGGAAAGGTAGCTGATGTGCGCCAGCATGCGACCCACGGCCAGACCGGAGTCCGGGCCTTCGCCGGGGGCGTAATGACCACCGCGGAAATTCGGGTCGCGCTCCACGCAGGCGCGGGAGACGGCGTTGAGGGCGATCGCCATCGGGGACTGGCTGAGGCCGGCGGCGAGCACGGCGATGCGGCCGACTTCGGCCGGATAATCCGCGCACCAGATCAACGCCTGCATGCCGCCCATCGAGCCGCCGACGACGGCATGGAGCTTAGAGATGCCGAGATGGCGTACGACGAGGCGCTGGGCGCGGACGATGTCGCCGAGGGTGATCTCCGGGAAATAACCGCCGTAGGGCTTGCCGGTCCGGGGATCAGTCGAGAGCGGGCCGGTCGAACCGCGGCAGCCGCCGATGCAATTCACGCCGATGACGAAGAACCGGTCGGTGTCGATAGGCTTGCCCGGGCCGACGAAGCAATCCCACCAGCCTGCCTTGCGGTCTTCGGCCGAATAGCGCCCGGCGACGTGGTGGTCGCCGCTCAACGCATGCGGCACCAGGATCGCGTTGGACTTGTCGGGCAGCAACGTGCCATAGGTCTCGTAGCGCAACGTCAGGGCCGGGAGCTCGCCGCCCAGCTCCAGCTTGAAGGGCTCGGCCGACACGAAATCCCGGAACGAGACCGGACAGAGTTCGCGGGCGGAGGTCGGGTTAGCCGGACAGTCGGACATGGACTCATCCAGCCAAACCAGACCCGGGCGGGAGGCAAGTGGCCATTCGTTGTTGCCTCGTCATAAACGACCCCAAACCTACGGGACATGTCCCAAGGCCACCGCCATGAGGAAGGTTGTTGCGGGGAAGGCTCCGGCGATCGCATCGAAGCGGCCGTCCTCCGCATGAAGGAGAAGGCCATGCGGGTCACCTCTCCTCGCCTCGCCATGCTGCAGGTGCTCGCGGCGGCCAAGCATCCCCTCAGCGCGGAGCAGATCCATGAGGCGGCCGGCGACGACAAACTGGACCTGGTCACCGTCTACCGAAGCCTCGGGGCCATGGATGACGCCGGCATCGTCCAGCGTCATCCGCTCGAGCGCGGCCGCAGCCTCTACGCCCTCGTCTCGCCCGGACACCACCATCACCACGTCATCTGCCGCCGCTGCGGCCGGATCGACCGCCTGCCCGGCTGCGACACCTCGCGCCTCGAAGCCGCCGCCCGCACCAAGGGCTATGCCGACCTGACCCATGTCATGGAAATCTACGGCATCTGTCCGGCCTGCGCCCCCTCTTCCCATGCCTGATTTCCCTCGTACCGCCTTCATCCTCGGAGCCGGCCTCGGCACGCGCCTGCGTCCGTTGACCGAAAACTGTCCCAAGCCCCTCCTGCCGATCGCAGGGCGCCCGATGGTCATCCAGGCGATGGAGAAGCTTCGCGCCGCCGGCACCCGCCGCTTCCTCATCAACACGCACCATTGCCCGGAAGCCTGGACGCTCGCCTTCCCCGACGGACGATTCGGCGACGCCGAAGTGAAGCTCGTGCATGAGCCCGTGCTCCTCGAGACCGGCGGCGGTCTCGCGAACATCGCCGGCCTGCTCGGCGAGGACGACCAGGACCTCGTCGTCTGGAACGGCGACATCCTTTCCGGCTGCGACATCGCCGCGGCCTTCGCCCATCACCGCGCCAACGGCGGCGCCGCGACGCTCGTCGTCCGCGAACAGGGCCCGAATCGCAACGTGCGCATCACCGACGACGGCTTCGTCACCGACATGCGCGACCGCCTCGGCAAGACCGACCCCGCCTACCAGTACGCCGGCATCTGCGTCGTCACCAAGGCCTTCGCCCAAGGCGTGCCCGCGACGATCGAGTCGCTCGTCGAACATTTCCTCCGCCGCATCCAGACGGAACCCGGCAGCATCCAAGGCTTCCTCGACGGTTCGGCCATGTGGCACGACCTCGGTACCGTCGAAGAATACCAGGCCGTGAAGGCCGAGCACGAGAAGCCCGTCCGCGGCGCGATCTCGCCCGCCGACGCCGCCAAGGCCCATGGCTACGAGCTCACCGCCGGCGGCGAAGTCCTCAAGGGCGGCTCCGGCCGCAAGTTCCATCGCATCCGCAAGCCCTCGGGCGAATCCGCCGTGCTCTGCGTCTACGACGATTCGCGCCCCGAGAACCAGCTCTACGGAGCCATCGCCGGCGTGCTCCGCGACAAAATCGGCGTCCAGGTCCCCCAGGTGCTCGCCGAAGACAACGCCGCCGGGGTGCTGATCCTCGAAGACCTCGGCGACACCGACCTCTGGTCGCTCGCGCAGGGCAAGGAATTCCCGTGGGCGCCCGTGGCCTCCGCGCTCGAGCAGGTCGCCGGCATCCATCGCCTGGGCGTCGACGCCTTCGCGACCTCGGGCATCTCGCTCATGGAAGCGTTCGGCCCGAACCTCTACCAGTGGGAACGCCAGTATTTCCAGGACAACGCCCTCGGCGGCCGCAGGCCCGACCGCGCCGTGACCGACGAGATGGCCTCGCTCGCCAAGGAACTCATGGGCCAGCCAGTCGTCACGATCCACCGGGACTTCCAGTCGCAGAACATCATGGTGCGCGACGAGGGCGCCTGGCTCGTGGACCTGCAGGGCCTCCGCCATGGCTGCATGTTCTACGACTACGCCTCGCTCGCCTTCGACCCTTACCTCACCCGCCCCGACATGGACCTGTGGCGCATCGAGATCGAGGACCACGCGCGCGAGGTCTCCGGCTGGAAGGGTTCCAGCGACGAGTTCTCCCACCTCTTCCACGTCGCCGCCACGCAGCGCCTCCTGCAGGCCTGCGGCGCCTATGGTTTCCTCGGCCACAAGAAAGGCCGGACGGAATACCTCGCGCACCTGCCGCAAGGCCTGCGCAACCTGACGATCGCCGCCTCCCTTTGCGGGAAGCGACGCATCGCCAAGCTGGCGGAAGAACTCGCGGGCGCCCCGGCGAAGGTCAGCCGTTGACCTTGTCGTCGAGGAAGCGGACGACCTCGTCCTCCGTCATGCGCACCTGCTCCAGCGTGTCGCGGTCGCGGACCGTGACGCCGGCGCCCTTCTCGATGGTGTCGAAGTCGATCGTGATGCCGTAAGGCGTGCCGATCTCGTCCTGGCGGCGATAGCGGCGGCCGATGGCGCCGGCGGCGTCGTAGAAGACGTTGTGACGCCTCTTGAGGCGGCGGTAAAGGGCCTCGGCGCGCTCGACGAGCTCGGGCTTGTTCTTCACCAGCGGGAAGATCGCGGCCTTGAACGGAGCGACGCGGGCCGGCAGGCGGAGGACGACGCGCTTCTCGCCTTCGACCTCATCCTCATGATAGGCCGTCGTGAGGAGAGCGAGGAACACGCGGTCGACGCCGACGGACGGCTCGATGACGTGCGGGATGTAGCGGGCCTTGGCGACCTCGTCGAACCAGTCGAGTTTCTGGCCGGAGACGTTGCTGTGCTGCGTCAGGTCGAAGTCGCCGCGGGCGGCGACGCCCTGGAGCTCCTGCACGCCGAAGGGGAACTCAAACATGATATCCGTGGTGCCCTTGGAATAGTGGGCGAGCTTCTCGGTCGGGTGCGGGTAGAGGGAGAGTTTGGCGCGCGGGATGCCGATGGACTCGAACCAAGCCAGGCAGCCTTCGATCCAATCCTTATGGGCGGTGGCCCAGTCGGAGGACGGCGAGATGAAATACTCGATCTCCATCTGCTCGAACTCGCGGGAGCGGAAGATGAAGTTCCGCGGGTTGATCTCGTTGCGGAACGCCTTGCCGACCTGGGCGATGCCGAAGGGCAGCTTCACGCGGCCCGTGTCGACGACGTTCTTGAAGTTGATGAAGATGCCCTGCGCGGTCTCCGGGCGGAGGTAGGCCGTGGCGGAGGCGTCCTGCATGGCTCCGACGTAGGTCTGGAACATCATGTTGAACGAGCGGGGCGGCGTGAGCGAACCCGGCTTGCCGGTGGCGGGCGAAGGGATGAGCGCGTGCTCCTCGGGCTTCGCTTCGGTATAATCCTTCAGCACGACGGGCTCGAGCGCGCCCTGCTTGGCGAGCTTGCGCTTCATGTCGTTGGCCATCTCTTCGGCCTTGGCCTGCATGCCGTCGTCCTCGAGGACGGAGACGTAGCCGATGGTCTCGCCGGCGACGCGCACGGGAGCGAAGAAGAGCTGGTCGGCGCGGTAACGCATCTTCGACTCCTTGCAGTCGACGAGCGGGTCGGTGAAATTGTCGATGTGACCCGAGGCCTTCCAGGTCGTCGGGTGGTGGATGATCGAGGAGTCCAGGCCGACGATGTCGTCGCGGCGGTGGACGAAATCCTGCCACCAGGCCTGCTTGATGTTGTTCTTCAGCTCGACGCCCAGGGGGCCGTAGTCGAAGAAGCCGTTGAAACCGCCGTAGATGTCGGAGGAAGGGAAGACGAACCCGCGGCGTTTGCACAGGTTGATGATGGATTCCATCTTGTCGGTCGGGTCGGCCATGGCTGGTAAAGTCCCACACCTATCCCCGCTCCGAGGGTCCGCCGCAAGCCTGTTCCCTCAGCGGGGGCGAGGCTCCGTGGTCAGGCCGGCCGCCTTCTTGGACCACGTCTTGGCCGCGGACGACACCGCCCGGAACAACTCGGAGAATTCCGCGGAGGCCGCGCTCATCCGGGACTGGGAGCCTTCAAGGGAAGCGGAAAAGGACGCCAAGGCAGCCCCGGCGTCGGCGAGGCGCACCTGCAGGAGCGCGAGCGTCTCGTCATCCATCTGGCGGTCGGCCTTATCGACCGCCTCGCGGAGTCGGCGACAGGCGACGATCAGGCGGGCGCTCTGCTCGTCGAGTTTGCCGTCGCCGGTGGCCTCGAGCACCGCGCCGGTCCGGCGGACCAGCATGGCGGAAAAACGCGTGGCGCGCTCGGGGTCGGTCGAATCATAGAAGCGATCGAGGTCGCGTTCGAGTTCGGCCGCGATCCCGACGAGGTCTTTTTCGGAAAGCGTCTCGAGCTGCTGGACGAATCCTTCGATCTTGTTCTCCAGGTTGCCGCCGATGGGAGGAATCTCGTCCGCCGCGAGCGCCTCGGCCGCGACCGGAGCCGACGCATCCCAGATGAGTTCCACCTGCAGCATCCCGGAAGCGGGACTCACCGCCACCAGCCGGGCGCGCAGGCCCTTGGCGACCTCTTCGCGCAAACGGTCGCTCCGCAGGCGGTCGGCGAAGCCGCGGTCCTCCAACGTCTCGGGATCGAGGCTCAGCCGGATGACCGGTCGGAGACGCCCTTCGGGATCGGCATCGAGGCCGATGGAGGTCACCTGCCCGACCTTGACGCCTTGCACGCGCACAGGCGTGCCCGAGGAGATGCCTTGGACCGAGAAAGAAGGACGGACCGTCACCTGCACGAGCGGCGCGGACCAGGCCCGCCACCAGGCGAAGGCGGACCAAAGCACCGCCACGCCGAAGACGGCCAGCAACACGCCTCCGAGGGCGCGACGGCTCATCCGGCGGACTGCGGGTAGCTGCCCAACCACTTCACCACTTCGCAGCGACCCTTGAGTTCGGTGACGGCGGCCTGCACGGCCGCGGTGTCCCAGTGTCCCGGGAAATCGATGAAGAAAAGGTACTCCCAGGCGCGGCGATGGCTCGGGCGCGACTCGATGCGGATCAGGTTGATGCCGCGATCGGAGAAAGCGGCCAGAGCGCCTTGGAGCGCGCCAGGTTCATGTTTCAGCGTCAGGACCACGCTCGTGACCTCGTCCTTGGCGCCCACGGCGTTGGCGGCCTTGGCGATGACGAAGAAGCGCGTGGCGTTATCGCGGCGATCCTGGATGCCGCGGGCGAGGATGGGGACGCCGCGCGATTCGGCGGCGGTGGCGGAGGCGACGGCGGCCTGACCCTGAGGATCGCGCGAGACGATCTCCACGGCGGCGGCGGTGCTGTCGGTCTCCACGAGGGCGGCGCCCGGGACATGGCGGGAGAGCCAGCCGCGGCACTGCGCGAGGGCGATGTCCTTAGACAGGACCTTCTTCACCTGATCGAGGGGACCTTGGCCGACGAGGCATTGTTCGACGGAGAGCGTAACCTGGGCCACGACCTTCAGTTCGGATTCGGCGAGCAGGTCGAGCGAGTGACTGACCACGCCTTCGGTGGAGTTCTCGACCGGCACGACGCCATAGGAAGCCTCGCCGGATTCGACCGCGGCGAAGATGTCGCCGATGGCGCGCAGCGGAAGCGACGGCACGCTCGTGCCGAAGGCGCGGATCTGGGCCTGCTGGGTGAAGGAACCTTCGGGCCCGAGGTAGGCGACCGGCTTGGCCATCTGGGCGCCGATGGAAAGGGAGATGATCTCGCGGTAGACCGCGCGGAGGCCGGAAGCGGGAATGGCCGGAGCCGCTTCGGTGATGGAGCGGAGGAGCTGTTCTTCGCGCTGCGGGGCGTAGACCGGCGCGCCGGTCTTCAGCTTCGCTTCGCCGATGGCACGGGCCACCTGCAAGCGCTCGCCGAGCAGCTTGAGGATCTCGCGGTCGATGCGGTCGACCTCGCGGCGGTGCTCTTCGAGGCTCATTCGGCGGGCTTCTCGTCTTCGGGCGGGGTCTCCGTCGCGATCGCGGCGGAGGACTGGTCTTCGAGCGGCAGGCCGACCTCGGAATCGCCGACTTCGACCGGGGTGGTAGCACGGGTGATCCACTCGGAGATCTGGGCCGGAGAAAGCACGTCGGAAGCCGGCAGTTCGCCGAGCGAACGCAGGCCGGTGAAATCGAGGAACTTGTCCGTCGTGCCGTACTGGATCGGACGGCCGGGGAGGTCGGCGCGGCCCGTGACGGCGACGAGCTCGAGTTCGAGCAGACGCGTCAGGGCGCTGTCGACCGAGACGCCGCGGATGGCTTCCATCTCGGAGCGCGTGACCGGCTGGCGGTAGGCGACGATCGAGAGCGTCTCGAGCGAGGCAGGGCTGAGGCGTTGCGGGCGAGGCTCGCCGCGGAGCAGACGGACCCAGTCGGCGTAGGCCGGGGAGATCACCAAACGGAAACCTTCCGGACCTTGCAGGATGCGGCAGGCGTCGTTGGCGTCGCGCATCTCGGCCTCGAGGGCGTCGACCGCTTCGCGGATCTGGGTGGCGGTCAGAAGGGTCGGGACCTGATCGATGATATCCTGGATGACCTCCTGGACGGGAGGCGTGGCCGGAGCGAGCGTGGGTTCGCCAGCCCCCTCGAGCAGGTCGGGCTGACGCTCGGCGGCGGCCTGGGCGTGGTAGCGCTGCACGACCTTCTGGATGTCCTTGATGGACACCGCCTCGGAGGTCGAGAACAGGAGGGCCTTGATGATTTTCTTGAGGTTGAATTCCACGGGACGGAGAGGCTTAAATCGGATTGTCGGGAGCGACGGGGCGGTTCAGTGTCCGCTCCCTGCCCTCTTATTAGGGGGCGCTCACCGACTGACAACCGCAGACTTTTCACACCCATCATGACCGACGCCAACCACTGCCGCCAACACTCCGCCATCGTCGTAGACGGCCCCGATCGCGCCCCTAGCCGAGCCATGCTCCGGGCCGTGGGCTTCACCGACGCCGACTTCGGCAAGCCCGTCGTGGGCGTCGCCTCGACCTGGTCGATGGTCACCCCCTGCAACATGCACATCGACCGCCTCGCGGTCGAAGCCGCCAAGGGCGCGGACAACGCCGGCGGCAAGGCGATCATCTTCGGCACCATCACCGTTTCGGACGGCATCTCGATGGGCACCCCCGGCATGCGCTACTCGCTCGTCTCGCGCGAGATCATCGCCGACTCCGTGGAAGCCGTGACCGGCGCCGAAGGCTTCGACGGCCTCGTCACCATCGGCGGCTGCGATAAGAACATGCCCGGCTGCGTGATGGCCATGGCGCGCCTCAACCGCCCTTCCGTCTTCGTGTACGGCGGAACCATCGTCCCCGGCCTGCACCGCGGCCAGTCGGCCGACATCGTCACCGTCTTCGAAGCCGTCGGCAAGCATGCCGGCAAGCAGATCGGCGACGGCGAACTCAAGGAAATCGAAGCCTGCTCCATCCCGGGCGAAGGTTCGTGCGGCGGCATGTACACCGCCAACACCATGGCCTCGGCGATCGAAGCCCTCGGCCTGAGCCTGCCGGACAGTTCCGCGCAGCTCGCCAATTCGAAGGACAAGCTCGCCGACTGCGAACGCGCCGGCAAGGCCGTGCTCGAACTGCTGAAGAAGAACATCCGCCCCTCCGACATCCTCACCAAGGACGCCTTCGAGAACGCCATCACCGTCGTCATCGCCCTCGGCGGCTCGACGAACGCCGTGCTCCACCTCATCGCGATGGCCCATTCCGCGGGCATCAAGCTCACCCTCGAGGACTTCGAGCGCGTCGGCCGCCGCGTGCCGGTGCTCGCCGACCTCAAGCCGAGCGGCAAGTACAACATGGCGCACTTCGTCCGCATCGGCGGCCTCCAGCCCCTGCTCAAGATGCTCCTCGATAAGGGCCTCCTGCACGGCCACTGCATGACCGTCACCGGCAAGACCGTCGCTGAGAACCTCGCGAACGTCGGCAGCTACGCCGCCGACCAGGACGTCGTCCGGCCCTTCTCCAACCCGATCAAGGCCGACAGCCACCTGCGCATCCTGCGCGGGAACCTCGCCCCGGAAGGTTCCGTCGCCAAGATCTCCGGCAAGGAAGGCAGCGCCTTCACCGGCAAGGCCATCGTCTATGAATCCGAAGAAGCCTCGCTCCGCGGCATCCTCGACGGAGAAGTGAAGGACGGACACGTCATCGTCATCCGCAACGAAGGCCCCAAGGGCGGCCCCGGCATGCGCGAGATGCTCGGACCCACGAGCGCCGTCATGGGCAAGGGCCTCGGCAAGACCGTGGCGCTCATCACCGACGGACGTTTCTCCGGCGGCTCCCACGGCTTCGTGGTCGGCCACATCACCCCTGAGGCCGCCGTCGGCGGCGTGCTCGCCGTCGTGAAGAACGGCGACACCATCACCATCGACGCCCAGAAGAACGAGATCAACCTGGTCGTCCCGGCCGAGGAGATCGCCACCCGCCTCAAGTCCTGGAAGGCCTCTCCCTGCAAGGAGAAGCGCGGCACCTTGGCCAAATACGCCAAGCTCGTGTCCTCGGCCTCCGATGGCGCCATCACCGACGGCGACTGAGGTCTTTAACTGACGTAAAATGAAAGGGCGGACGCCTCGGCGAACCGCCCTTTTTGTTGCCAAGACGGGTCGCGGCGGGAAAAACTGTCCTACCGTGGCCAACCCTTCGACCTCTTCCGGAAGCAGCTCCAGAACTTCCCCGAACTCGGCATCTCGCTCGACTTCAGCCGGGCGCCCGCGCCGGCCGGCTTCGACGAGAAGATGGCCCCGGCCATCGCCAAGGCCTTCGCCGACATGGCCGCGCTCGAGAAGGGCGCCGTCGCCAACCCGGACGAGAAGCGCATGGTCGGCCACTACTGGCTGCGCGCGCCGGAGCTCGCCCCCGACGCGAAGATCACCGCTGAAGTGAAGGCCGCCGTCGACGCCATCGCCGCGTTCGCCGCGCAGGTCCACGCCGGCCAGGTCAAAGGCTCCGCCGGCAAGTTCACCGACCTGCTCTGCATCGGCATCGGCGGCTCGGCCCTCGGACCGCAGTTCGTCGCCGACGCGCTCGGCGGCAAGGCCGACCGGCTCCGCGTCCACTTCATCGACAACACCGACCCTGACGGCATCGACCGCGTCTTCGATACGCTGGGCAGCCGCCTCGGCAGCACGCTCGCGATCGTGACCTCGAAGTCCGGCAGCACGCCGGAACCGCGCAACGGACAGCTCGAAGCCGCGCTGCGCTGGAAACAGGCCGGCCTGTCCTTCGCCGCCCACGCCGTCGCCGTCACCGGCGAAGGCAGCCAGCTCGACAAGGTCGCCGTCGCCGAAAAGTGGCTCGCCCGTTTCCCGATGTGGGATTGGGTCGGCGGTCGCACCAGCGAGATCGGCCCGGTCGGTCTCCTGCCCGCCGCCCTGCAAGGCATCGACATCCGCAAGCTGCTCGAAGGCGCCCGCGCCATGGACGCCCTGACGCGCGTGCCCGACGCCCAGAAGAATCCTGCCGCCGCCCTCGCGCTCGCCTGGCATCACCTCACCGAAGGCCGCGGCACCAAGGCGATGGTCGTGCTTCCGTACAAGGACCGCCTCCTGCTCTTCTCGCGCTACCTCCAGCAGCTTGTCATGGAGTCGCTCGGCAAGGAACTCGACCTGCAGGGTCGCAAGGTCCTCCAAGGCCTGACCGTCTACGGCAACAAAGGTTCGACCGACCAGCACGCCTACGTCCAGCAGCTCCGCGACGGTGTGAATAACTTCTTCGCCGTCTTCATCGAGGTGCTCAGGGACCGCGAAGGCAGCTCCCTCGAAGTCGAGCCCGGCGTCACCTCGGGCGACTACCTCCAGGCCTTCCTGCTAGGCACGCGTGAAGCCCTTTCCGGCAGCGACCGCGCCAATATCACCATCACAATCAATCAGGTGGACGCCCATTCCGTGGGCATGCTGATCGCGCTCTTCGAACGCGCCGTCGGACTGTACGCCAACCTCCTTGGTATCAACGCGTACCACCAACCCGGGGTCGAAGCCGGCAAGAAGGCCGCTTCGGAGACCCTGAAGGTCCGGGCTGCGGCCATCGCGGCCCTGGCCAAGTCCAAGGGCAAATGGCTCACCGTCTCGCAGGTTTGCGGGGAAATTGCACTTGAGGGGAAGGAAGAATTGGTGTTTAAAGTACTCCTGCACGTTTCGTCCAACCCCGGTGCGATTTCCCGTCAGGATTCTCCTGATCCCGGGAAGACCCTCTTCAGCCATTCTTAACCCCCCAATTCCCCTACCCCATGAACAAGAAGCTCAACGCCTTCCTCCGCATCCTGACCGCCGTCGCCGCCGTCGCCGCCGTCGCGTTCGCCTTCCTGCTGAAAGGCAAGATGGACTCCGCCCTCACCAAGACCGCCTGGGCCGTCAGCGACGCCGAGATCAAAGCCGGCAAGGACTATGACGCCCGCATGACCTCCCTCGCCGGCGTGCAGGGTCTCCTCGCCGCCAAGCGCAAGGCCATCGAAGAACTCGAACTCTCCAAGAAAGACCTCCAGGCCGACGTCGCCGACAAGAAGACCAAGATCGAAGGTCTCACCGCCTCCAACACCGCCCTCGAAGGCGAACGCGCCGAACTCACCCGCAAGCGCGACGAACTCGCCGCCCAGCTGACCGACGCCAACAGCAAGAAGGACGGCGCCGAAGCCGCCCTCGCCAGCGCCAAGGAAGAGCTCGTCAAGGCCACCGAAAAGTCCGCCGGCATGTTCACCAAGGAACAGCTCGCCGAAATCGAAGCCAAGGCCACCAAGGCAGAAGAGAAGGTCGAACTCATCCGCGGCAAGTACGCCGCGCTCCATAATTACGCCTCCCGTATCGCCGAAAACGCCGGTGGCTTCCCCCGCGACCCCCTCGCCGAACCCGCCAAGCCTGGTGACGCTGCCCAGCCCGCCGTCGCCACCGTCGAGCCTGCGACCGAGGCCATCCTGACCAACGTCCTCGCCCTCGACACCAAGAGCGGCATCGTCGCCTTCTCGGTCGGCGAAGCGAACGGCATCAAGGATAAGGCGGTCTTCGACGTGAAGGTCGACGGCAAGAAGGTCGGCAAGGTGCAGATCTCGTCCGTCAAGGGCGCCCTCTCCTTCGGCCAGCTCCAGCCTGAAAAGGACCTGGACATCGGCGCCATCGCCAAGGCCGGCTCGGTCTCGCTGGTGCCCTCCATCCTCAAGCTCGCCAGCAACTAATGTCCAACCGCACGCTCATCGCCCTCGCCCTCCTCGCCTGCCTCCTGGGCCTGGCAGGCTGTGAGACCGTCGAGAAGCCGGCTGACTCCATGTTGCCGCAGTCCCAGCCCGCCAGCTGGCAGGGCGGCCTCCCGGGCGTCTCGACGCCGGGCTCAGGCTACCGCAACTGATGCATCATCCTGACGCAGGTGCCGCCGGCCGTCCGCAAGGATCGGCCGGACGGCTCTGGGTCGTGGCTACGCCGCTGGGCAACCTCGGCGACATCACCACACGCGCCCGCGAAGCCATCGCGGAATGCGACCTAGTGGCCTGCGAGGACACGCGCGTGACGGGAGGCCTGCTTCGCCATCTGGCCATCTCGAAGCCGATGCTCGCCTACCACGAGCACAACGAGAAAGACGCCGCGGTGCTGATCGCCGACAAGGTCGCCGGCGGCGCGAAGATCGCCCTGATCACCGACGCGGGCACGCCGGGCATCAGCGATCCCGGCTTCCGCGTGACCCGTGAATGCCGGCGCCGCGGACTGACTGTCACCCCCCTGCCCGGCCCCTGCGCGATCGTGGCCCTGCTCTCCGCCTCCGGCCTGCCGACCAACGCCTTCCGGTTCGTGGGATTCCTAGCGCCGAAGTCGGCCGCCCGCCGTCGCTTCCTCGAAGGCCTCAAGGAGGCCGACGAAACCGTCGTGCTGCATGAATCCTGCCATCGGATCAGCGACTTCCTGGACGAGATGCTGGAGATCCTCGGCCCTGGACGCGTCGTCTGCGTCGGACGCGAGCTCACCAAGCTGCACGAGACGATCCGCACCGCGCCGCTGGCCGAACTCGTGCCCGCCCTGAAAAACGGCTCGCTCAAAGGCGAGTTCACCGTGGCGATCGCCCCGGGCGGCTTCGTGCTCTGACGCTTATCGCGGGTTGACCACACCGCCCTTCCGGCCGCATCCTACCGGCCAATGGCGGGTTTCGACGACAGTCTGGTCCGCGAGTATTTCGAGATGAACGGCTTCTTCGTGCGCCAATCGCGCAAATATGCCGTCCAGTCCCGAAGGAAACGCGCCGACGAAGAAGGCGACCTCCTCGTGATCAACCCGTCGCCGCAACGCAGCGCAGAGGCCCCCTTCCAGCTTTTCAGCTCGGACCTGCCGAGGATCGCCGCCGCGGTCGTCGCCGTGAAAGCCTGGCATACCACCAAGGCCATCACTCCGACGATGATCAAGAAGGGCGACCTGCTGGAGTTCGTACGCAAGGAAGCCGTCGAAGCGGCCAAGGAAGCCTTCGCCGACCTCACCCCGACGGAAGGCCAGCCACTGGCGAAAATCCTCGTCCTGCCGGGCATCCCGGCCACGGAACCGCAACGCTCCGAAAGCATCACCCTGCTCCGCGAAAGCGGCGTCGACCATGTGCTGACCTTCCGGACCATCCTCGAGAACCTCGTCCAGGCGGTCGAATCGAACCAGAGTTACGCCAAATCCGACACCTTGCAGTTGCTCCGCCTGCTCCGGGTCTACGATATGGTGAAAGCCGCCCAGCTCGAACTGTTCGGCACCGCCGCTCCTCCGAAGTGATCCACCCTTACGCCCAGATCCACCCTTCCGCCCGACTCGCCGCCGACGTCGAGGTCGGCCCGTTCGCGATCATCGAAGCCGACGCGAAGCTCGGGGCCGGCTGCCGCCTCGCCGCCCACGCGGTCGTCAAGGCCCGGGCCGAGCTCGGCGCCGCGGTGCGCGTCGACCACTTCGCCGTCGTGGGCGGAGACCCGCAGGACCTCTCCTTCGACGCGTCCACGGACTCCGGCACGCTCATCGGCGACCGCACGGTGATCCGCGAGCACGTCACGATCCACCGTGCCACCAAAGCCGGGGAACGCACCATCGTCGGGGCGGACTGCCTCCTGATGGCCGGCAGCCACGTCGCCCATGACTGCGTGCTCGGCGCGCATGTCATCCTCGCCAACGGCTGCATGCTCGGCGGCCACGTGCACGTCGGCGACAAGGCCTTCGTCAGCGGCGGCGTCGCGGTGCACCAGTTCTGCCGCATCGGCGGCGGCGCGCTCGTCTCCGGCAACGCCGTCATCACCGAAGACGTACCCCCGAACGCGCTGGCCCACGGACGCAACCTCATCGCGGGGCTCAACCTCATCGGACTTCGTCGACGCGCCGTGCCGCCCCCGGCCGTCGCGGAGATCAAGAAGGCTTACCATGCGGTCTATGCCACGCAGGGCGCCTGCGCGACGTTGGCGCAGAAAGCCCTGGATTCAGGGGAATACCAGACGCCCGAAGGCCGCGACTTCCTGACCTTCTTCCTAGGCGGCAAGCGCGGACGCTTCATCTCGCCGGAATGAGCACGTTGCCCATCGCCGTCACCTGCGGGGATCCGGCCGGAGTCGGACCCGAGCTGATCGCCGGCTGGCTGAAATCCCATCCCGCGCAGGCCGCCGCCGTCGTGCCGATCGGCCCGGCCGATTGGATCGCCCAGCTCGGCCAAGGCCTCGCCGTCGGCCCGGCGGACTTCATCACCCGCCCCGGCCAGCCGGATGAAGCCGGCCAACTCATCGCCATCGAAGCCATGGAGATGGCCGCACGGGGCGCCACCGGAAATCGTTTCGCCGCCGTCGTCACAGGACCGGTGAACAAGAAAGGCCTCGCCGGCGTCGGCTACGTCTTCCCCGGCCAGACGGAGTTCTTCGCGTCGCGCTGGAGCGGCGAGCCCGTGATGGCCTTCGCCGGCGGCAAGATGACCGTCGGCCTGGTCACGTGGCACATCCCTCTCTCCGAAGTGCCTCGCGCCGTCACCGGCGCCGACATCCGGCGCACCGTGCTCGCCTTGGTCGCCCTGCGCACGAAGCTCGGCGACCGCCGGCCGCGCATCGCCGTCTGCGGACTCAATCCTCACGCCGGCGAAGGCGGCCTGCTCGGCAAGGAAGATGACGCCGTCATCCGTCCCGCCGTCGAAGCCCTGCGCGCCGAAGGCCATGACGTCTCGGGACCTTTGCCTGGCGACACCGTCTTCCATCGCCATCTGCAGGGAGAATTCGACGCCGTCGCCGCGATCTACCATGACCAAGGCCTTGCTCCGCTGAAGGCCGTGGACTTCTCGACGTCGGCCAATCTCAGCCTCGGCCTGAAGCACGTGCGGACCAGCCCCGACCACGGCACCGCCTATGAGATCGCCGGCCTCGGCAAAGCCGACCGCGGCAGCTTCGATTCGGCGATGCGCCTCGCCCGCCTGCTCTCGGCATGATGCGGCCGCTGCTCTTCTGGGTCGCGACCTGCCTGATGCTGAGCGCCGGCGAACGCCGCATCGCCTGCTATAGCCCGGGCGCCACGCAAACCCTGCTCGATCTCGGTTGCTCAGCCGAGATCGTCATGGCGACACGGTGGTGTCCGTTGCCGAAGGCCCACCCCGCCGCGCGCGACGCCGACATCTTCCTGCCGGACCTGGAGAGACTGCTCGACGCGAAGCCCGACCTCGTGATCGTCCCGCGCATGGCCAATCCGCTGTGGGCCGACAAATGCGCGAAGGCCGGATTGCGCGTCGTCTTGCTGCGCCCCGAATCCCGAGACTCCGTGAGCAAGGACATCCTGATGCTTGGCCAGGCGACCGGCCGCGCCGAAGCGGCGAAGAAGCTCGTCGAAGGCTTAGCGCCGAGCGCGACGGATCCCAGGCGCACCATCATCGTGATCTGGGACGGAGTCATGGCCGGGCCGGACAGTTATCTGGCCGAACCTCTGGCTCACGCCGGACTGAAATCGGCGCTTAGCATGGGGTCGTGGGTGAAGTTCGACTGGGAACTGTTAGCCGCGGCGAATCCTGACGCCTTGCTCTGGATCAAGAATTCGGACGTCGGCGGGCCCGCGGCGGCCAGCCAGGAAAAGATCGGGGAAATGAGCCGGATTCCCGCGATCAAAGACCTGCCTTGCCTGAAGAACAGGCGCATCTACGAGGCGAATAGCGGTAGCAACTGGTTGCCTGGCAGCGGCTTGAGCAAGATTTCGGACACCCTTATCAGCATTCGGAAAGAAACCGAGAAGTAGGGGGATTCACTGGTTGGAACGACCGCCCGCCGATTGACTTAGGACAAATATCAGCGACTATATCGGTCCACCATGAACTCCAAGTTCCTCAAGCTCCTCACTCTCACCGCAGGCATCCTCGCCCTCTCCGCCGCTTTCGTGAGCGCCGAAGAAAAGAAGGAAGACGGCAAGTGCCCGAACTGCCCTTGCGAAAAGGAAAAGCCGAAGGCCCTCGTCGCCGAAGAACCGAAGAAGGACGACGGCAAGTGCCCGTGCGAAAAAGAGAAACCCAAGGCCCTCGTCGCCGCCGACGAGCCCTCGAAGGACGGCAAGTGCCCGAACTGCCCCTGCGAGAAAGAAAAGCCTAAGGCCTAAGCTCTCCGCTTCAGGCGATCAAAGGACGAACCACCCGGTTCGTCCTTTTTGTTGGTTCAGAAATCCAGCTTCAGCTCGGCGCGCACGAACGCGGGGAAATCGTCATGCACCGCGAAGCCGCGACCGGGGGCCTGCGCAAGGTCTTCAGGCCGGGCGGCCCCGCTGCGCATCGCGCACGAACGGATGCCGGCGTTGAGCCCGGCCTCCCAGTCGGACACACGGTCGCCGGTCATCCAGCAACGGGACGGATCGAGCCCATGCTCGGCGATCTTCTCCAAGATGAAACGCGGGCTCGGCTTACGGTACAGCGAAGGTTCGTCAGGGCGTTCAGGGGCCGCCTTGATCTCCAGGATGCCCGGAGCAGGCAGGTCCAGAAGTTCGAGCATGCGACGATTGCACGCCTCATACTGCTCCCAAGTGAAGATGCCCCGGTTGATGCCGCTCTGGTTCGTCAGCACGAAAAGCCGATAGCTCGCCCGCAGGCAGGCCTCCAAGGCGGGCTTGACCCCAGGAATGAGCTCAATCTGGTCCTCCCGGCAGGTATGATGATGATCGCGGATGAGGTTTCCGTCGCGATCGAGGAAAAGGGCGGGATGGCCGGGCATGGGGCCAGCCAAACAAACCCACCCACAATCGCAAGGGAATGGAAAGGGGGCTTGACCGAGGGGGCTGGAGGGGTAGAACCGACCCTCATCCAAGCGTAGAACCATGGCCAATCCGAAACGTAAACAGTCCAAACGCCGCAGCCGACTCCGTCGTGGCGCCAACCAGTTCCGCGCCCCGAAACTCGTCAAAGACGCCGAATCCGGCGCCCTTCGCCGCTCTCACCGCGTCGACCCGACCACGGGCAAGTATCGCGGTCGCCAGGTCCTGGACACCGGAGCCTAAGCTCCACCCCGGGCTAAGCCCGATCTCATGACCGAAGCCGCTCCGAAGAAAGGCCACCGTGTCGCCCTTGATTGCATGGGCGGAGACATGGGACCTTCGGAAGCCGTCGCCGCCGCCGCCCTCGCCTTCAAGGAAGGCATCATCGGCCCGGACGACAGCCTCGTGCTCGTCGGCCATGAGGACAACCTCCGCATGCTCGCGAGCGAGCATCGCTCCCTCAAGAACACCCGCGTCATCTACCGCAACGCCGCGAGCATCGTGGCTTCGGACGACGCGCCGATGGCCGTCCTGAAATCCAAGCGCGACTCCTCGATGGTGATCGCCCTCGAGATGCTCAAGTCAGGCGAAGTCGATGCCGTCGTCTCGACCGGCAACACCAAGGCGCTCGTCGCCGCGGGCACCATCAAGGTCCGCCCGATGGAAGGCGCCGAACGCCCCGCCCTCGCGGCGATCATGCCTCGCCGCGAAGGCCATTTCATCATGCTGGACGTAGGCGCCAACCCCGAGGCCACGCCGGCCCAGCTGGTGCATAACGCCGTCCTCGGCTCCATCTACGCGCAGAGCGCCCTCGGCATCGCCCGCCCCCGCGTGGGCCTGCTGACCGTCGGGACCGAAGAAGGCAAAGGCGGCCCCCGCATCAATCGGACGCACGCCCTCCTCAAGGCGATGGGCGATCGCATCAATTACGTCGGCCCGGTCGAAGGTTTCGACGTGTTCGGCGACGCCTGCGACGTGGTCGTCACCGACGGCTTCACGGGCAACGTGATCCTCAAGACCCTCGAAGGCCTGGTGTACATGGTGCGCGACATGGTCGGCAGCAAGGTGAAGAGCAATCCGGTCTACCTGGCCGGCGGCATCGCCATGTTCCCGCTCCTGCGCGATCTCAAGGGCAAGCTGAAGCCGGAGCGTTACGGCGGAGCCCCGCTGCTCGGCCTCACCGGACTCGTCATGAAGGCCCACGGTTCCAGCAACCGGCAGGGCATCGCCAGCGCCATCCGCCTCGGCTTGGAAGCCCTCGGCCACGGCGCGGGACATCGCATGCTGACCTCGCTGGCCGAGGCTAATGCGGTGATTTCCTCCACCCCGGAGGAAGCCTGAGGTTTTAGTGTTCCCTTCCCCGCCCAAGGGGTCTTTTCTCACGCATCGATGAGCAGCGCTGAGCTTTCAGTCTTCATTAGGGCCATCGGGGTCCACACCCCCGGACGCACGCTCACCAATGCCGAACTGTCCAAGATGGTGGACACCTCCGATGAGTGGATCAAGACCCGCTCCGGCATCGCCGAACGCCGCATCGCCGGACCTGGCGAAAACCCCTCCGACATGGGCGCCAAGGCCGCCGCCAAGGCCATCGATCGTGCCGGGCTGACCCCGGCCGACGTCGACCTGCTCATCGTCGCCACGATGACGCCTGACGTCCCCTTCCCTTCCACGGCCTGCCTTCTCCAGGCCAAGCTCGGCCTACGCCGCGACATCCCCTGCTTTGACGTCTCCGCGGCCTGCTCGGGCTTCGTCTACGCCCTCCAGGTGGCCAAGGACATGATGCGCTCGGGCTCCTACCGCCGCGCCCTCGTCGTCGGCGCCGAGAAACTTTCGAGCGTCGTGGATTGGTCCGACCGCACCACCTGCGTCCTCTTCGGCGACGGCGCCGGCGCCGCGCTGCTCGAGACGACGACGGAGAAGAACGTGGGCCTGCTCGGCAACCTGCTCGGCGCGGACGGCAACAACGCCGAGCTCCTCCACTGCGTCGGCGGCGGCTCCGCCGCGCCGGCGACCCCCGACTCCCTCCGCGAGGGCAAGCACTTCCTCCGGATGAACGGCAAGGAAGTCTTCCGCCATGCCGTGCGCGTGATGGCCGAATCCTGCGAGCGCGTCCTGGCGAAGTGCGACGTGAAGTCCGAACAGGTCGCCTGGTTCATCCCCCATCAGGCCAACATCCGCATCCTCGAGGCCGTGGCCAGCCAGCTCAACGTCGGCATGGACCGTTTCCCCTCCAATCTCGAGCGCTACGGCAACACGTCCGCGGCCTCGATCCCCCTCGCGCTCGAAGAAGCCTGGCAAGGCGGCAAGATCAAGCACGGCGACCTCGTGCTGATCGTCGCCTTCGGCGCCGGCCTCACCTGGGGCGCTACCCTACTCCGCTGGCATGAACCTACTCGCTAAATCCTTCCTCGCCGTCGCGCTCCTGCTCGGCCCCATCGCCCGCGCCGAATACGTCCGTTTCGAAGGTTCGTGGCGCGTCAAGCCCGGCAGCGCCAACGATGTCACGCCGGCAACGCGCCTGCCGATCGTGCTCCTCGCGATGAACCACGCCTCCCGGGAGGCCGAAACCGGCGACGCCGGCGCAGCCATCAAGGAATGGACCCTCATCGGCGAAGCCAATGTCGGCACCGAAGCCGAAGCCTTGTCCCTCCTCGAGCGCGCCCGCCTGCACGCGGACCGACATGAGTTCGAAAGGGCCACCGAACTCATCGACGACCTCTACGCGCGCCATTCGAGCTTCGCCGGCTTCGCCGCCGCCGTGCAGCTCCAGTTCGAGATCGCCAACCGCCTCGCCAACGGAGAGCGCCGCAAACTCGGCGGCTGGTTCCCCTGGTTCCGCGACCCCGAAGGCGCCATCGCCCTCTGGCAGAAAGCCCTACGCCTCGCCCCTAACGGACCGCTGGCCGACGAATGCCTGATCCGCACCGCCCGCCTCGCCAAGGAGCGCGCCCTCGACGCGAAGACGAACGAAGCCCTCGAACGCATCGTCAGCGACTACCCGGGCTCGAAGTTCGCCCCCGAGGCGCTCGAGATGCTCGCCACGCTGCGCGGCAAGGAATCGCTCGGACCGGCCTGGGACCAGGCAACGACGATCGAAGCCGCCGACCATTGGCGCACCCTGGCCGACCAGTTCCCCAAAGACCCTCGCGCCAAGCAGGCCATCGAACAGATCGCGATCCTGCGCGACCGCGCCGCCCGAGCCCGACTGGCCCTCGCCAAGTTCTACTTCTTCGACCGCAACAACCCGGAAGGAGCGAAACTGATGGCCAACGCCTGCCGCAACATCGCCCCCGAATCCGCCGCCGCGAAGGAAGCCGAAGAACTCCTCGCCCGCATCCAGAAGGACCCGAATCCGCCGAAGACCATCGCGGACCGCCTCCTGGGCACCTATCCCCGTCCGCGCATCGGCACGGAAGCCAAACCTCAGGTCGTGGGCGACGAACTCGACGCGCTCGGCTTCAAGAAGGAGGCCCCCAAATCCGCCACCGACACAGAACGCCGATGAAGCGCCTGTTCGCCCTATTCGCCGCCGCCATGCTGACCGGCTGCTCCGCCTATCATCTCGGCGGCCCCAAGCTCGCCTTCCGCACGATCGACGTCGCGCCCGTGCGCAATTCCACGTCACGCACCGGCACCCATGCCGTGCTGCACGAGAAGCTCCTCGAAGCCCTGTCGGCCGACCCGCGCGTCAAGATCGGCCCCGGTGACGCCCTCCTCGAGGCCGAGGTCACCCGCTATCAGCGCGAAGGCTTCACGACCAAGACCGGCGACGCCTACACTTTCACAAGCTACCGCGTGACCTTCGAGGTGCGCTGCACGCTCACGACCGAAGGAGGCAAGCACGTGCTCTTCAAGGACCGGGTGTTCCGCTCCACCGCCACGCTCCAGATCTCCGGCGACCCCGCCGCCGAGGAACTCAGCCTCGGACCCACGCTCTTCGGCGACATCGCCTCGCAGGTCCGCGAGGCGGCGACCACCGCCTGGTAAGCATGAACCCCGCCGTCGTCGCGCCCTCGCTGCTCGCCGCCAACCACGGCGCCTTCGCGCAAGGCGTGCGTATGGTGGAGGAAGCCGGCCTGACCTGGCTGCATGTCGACATCATGGACGGGCACTTCGTGCCCAACATCAGCTTCGGCCCGCAGGTCGTCGCCGACCTTCGTCCGCTGACCAAGCTGCACTTCGACGTGCACCTGATGCTCAGCCACCCGGACCGCTACGTCGAAGCCTTCGCCAAGGCCGGCGCCGAACGCCTCACGGTCCACGTCGAGGCAGACCATGACGTGGCCAAGACCATCGCGGCGATCAAGGCCGCCGGACTGACCGCCGGCATCGCGATGAATCCCGACGCCGACCCGCGTCGCGTGCTGCCTTACCTCGACGACGTCGACCTCGTGCTCTGCATGACGGTCTTCCCCGGCTTCGGCGGGCAGTCCTTCATCCCTTCCGTCCTCGACAGCATCCGCTTCATCGCCGCCGAACGCGCCCGACGGGGAGCGGCTTTCCGCCTCGAGGTCGACGGCGGCATCAACGTCGAGACCGGCCGACGCTGCCGCGAGGCAGGCGCGGACACATTGGTGGCCGGCACGGCCTTCTTCAAGGCGCCGGACCGCAAGGCCTTCGCGGCCGCGCTGACGGCCTAGGCCGCCGCGGGCGGCGGATCCACCCGCAGTTCCTTCTCCTTCTGGAGGCGGAGCTGTCCGCAGGCCGCGTCGATGTCATGGCCTTTCTCGCGACGCAACGTGGCCGTCACGCCGAGCGCGCGGAGCTCCTTCACGAAGCGGTCCTGACGCGTCAGGGACGGGCGGACCCAAGGCAGGCCTTCGACCTTGTTGTAAGGGATCAGGTTGACGTGGGCATGGAGCTCGCGGGCGATGACGGCGAGCTTCTTGGCCTGCTCCAGCGAGTCGTTGATGTCCTCGATGAGGATGAATTCGAGCGTCAGCATACGGCCATGCTTGCGGGCGAAGGCCTTGGCGGCAGGGATGAGTTCCTCGAGCGGGAACTTCTTGTTCACCGGCATGATCTGGTTGCGGACCTCGTTGGTCGCGCCGTGCAGGCTGATGGCGAGGCGGAAGCCGAGGGGCTCTTCGGCCAGCTTGAGGATCTTCGGCACGACGCCCGAGGTGGAGATCGTCACCCGACGGGCGCCGAAGCCGAAGCCCCAGGGCGCGTTGACGATGCGCAGCGCGGCCAGCAGGTTGTCGTAGTTGGCCAGCGGCTCGCCCATGCCCATGACAACGATATTATCGAAGGACGCCAGCCCTTCGGCGGCGCGGGCCGGGTCGGCCTTGTCCTCGATACGGCAGACCTGGACGAGCTGGGAGACGATTTCGCCGACCGAGAGGTCGCGCTTCCAGCCTTCGAGGCCCGAGGCGCAGAACTTGCAGCCGTAGGCGCAGCCCACCTGGGTCGAGATGCAGATCGTGCGGCGGGACTTCTCCTGGCCCACCCCTTCCATCGGAGCGCGGATGATGACCGTCTCGATCAAGGAGCCATCGCGGAGGCGCTGGAGGATCTTCTGGGTGACGTCGGAGGAAGCCTTGCGCTGGACCAGGCCGGTGGCCTCGAAGTCATAGTTGGCGGCCAGCCAAGCCCGGAGATTAGCCGGCAGATTGGTCATCGCCTCCGGCGTCTCGGCCCGGCGGGGGTAGAGCCATTCGAAAATCTGGCCCGACCGGTAGCGGGGGTGGCCGTCCGCGACCAACCGCTCGCCGAGGGTCTCGGGGGTTTCGCCGTGGATTGAGGGTTTTTCGGGCTTAAAGGCCATGTGGGACGCAGGTCGGGAGGGCCATCGAGGCATAGACCCCAAAGCCCCCAGCCTTCCTGCTTGCAAGTGAGAATTGTTATGCCCAAAACCCACTTTTGCAATGAGCAACAAGGCCCCCAACCCACAAGGTGGTAAAATCAACTCCCTGCAGGCCGCCATCGACTTGGTCGCCACGGGTCAGCCGGCCTTCTGCCTCCACCAAGCCTGGGGTATCGGCATCATCCGCACCTACGACGAGGCCACCAAGCGCCTGACCGTCGACTTCCCGGAGCAGAACAAGAAGGGGCACACCATGGATGCGGCCTTCTTCCTCGGAAAAATCGAGGTCATCAACCCCAACGGCGTCGTCGCCAAGGCCTACGCCGAGTCCTCCAAGGCGGAGATCGCCAACCTCGTCGCCAACGATCCGGCCGGCATCGTGAAGGCCCTGCTTGCCGAATACCCGACCGGCGAATGCACCTCTTACGCGCTCGAAGCCAACCTCGACCGCATCCACTTCGCCTCCCTGCCTGCCGGCAAGGACCGCGCCACCTCCTTCAAGGCCTGGTGGACCAAGGCCCGCGCCGCCCTCCGCAAGGACCGCGCCATCCTCGTCCCTGAGCGAAAAGGAGGCCTCTACGCCCTCCTCGAAGCCCCCAAGGACCTCGGCGAAGACCTGTTCGCCCAGTACGAAAGCGCCCCGAATTTCGAACGTAAGCTCGTCCTCCTCGAAGAGCTCGCCACCAGCGCCGCAGCGGAGACCCGCTCGGCCGCTACCGCCGCCAACCTGGACAAGGTCTCCGCCGACCTCGCCAAGGAGATCAAGAAGCTCGAGTCCGCCCGCAAGCGCGACAACCTCCCGGCCATCCTCGGCGGCATCTGGAACCGCGACAAATTCTTCCGCTCCGCCGTCGAGAACGTCGAGACCGTCAGCCCCACCGCCTCCGAGATCATCGCCCTCTGCTCCGAAAGCGACCTCGCCCTCGTGGCGCTGAACATCCCTCACACCACCGAGAAGATCCGCAGCCTGCTCGACCTCGTGCGCGCCCACCACGGCGACAACTGGTCCGAACGCGCCTTCGACCTCCTCCGCAACCGCGACATCGGCGGCACGAAGAGCGGCTCCGCCAAGCTCGTCTCCGAATCCATCGCCTACCTCTGCGACCAGGAACTCGGCGGCGCCGTCGCCGACCGCTTCTCCCAGTGGCTCGAGACCCGCGAACTCCGCGCCCCGGTCATCATCTGGGTCATCAAGAACCGCGACTCCAAGAAGTACGCCGACATCGTCGGACGCCTCATCAATCCTTCGCTCCTCGGCGCCATCCTGTCCTCCATCGACACCGAGTCGCTCGAGTCCAATTCCACGGCCCGCATCCCGCTCGCCAACGAGCTGATCAAGGACAAGGAACTCATCTCCAGCATCCTCGCCCCCGCTTCCGGCAAGAAGGCCGACAGCGAGACCATCTTCGACCTCACCCGGACGATGATGAGCAGCCAGGGCTTCGACGAGATGACCAAGAAGGCCCTCCTCTCGCGCCTCGCCAAGATCGAGCCGCACGTCCAGCGCCTCGCCAAGTCCAAGCACTCCGGCTCCGAAGCCGAGGAGAAGGAACTCCTCGTCTCCAAGGCCTCCAAGGAAGAAAAGGAGCGCGAGCTCGAGGACATCGTCAAGGTGCGCCTGCCCGCGGTCAAGGAAGCCATCCAGCTCGCCAAGGAACTCGGCGACTTGAAGGAGAATTCCGAATATAAGATGGCCCGCCAGGACCACGACACCCTCTCCGCCCGCCGCGCCGAGCTCGACGCGCTGCTGAAGAAGGCCAAGGTCACCGATTTCAAGGAAGCCAACACGGACACCATCAGCGTCGGCTCCAGCGTGGTCCTCCGCCGCGGCTCCGACCAGACGGAGATCGCCTACGACCTGCTCGGCGCCTGGGACGGCAAGCCCGAGCAGAACATCCTCTCGTACATCTCCCCGCTGGCCAAGCAGTTCCTCAACCACAGGACCGGCGAGACGTTCACGACCAACATCAACGGCAAGGCCGAGTCGTGGACCGTCGTCCGCATCTCCCGCTGGGTCGACAAGCGCTAAGCGCCCCGCCCACAGGCCAGCAACGTCGAAGCCCCGGAAACGGGGCTTCCTCTTTTGACAAGGATACCGACGTGGTCCAACCTGCCCGCATGTCCGACCCTTGGGAAACCCTGCGCCTACTGGCCGACCCGACCCGGTCTCGGATGCTCCACCTGCTGCACCGGGGCGAGCTGGCGGTCGGCGAACTGCAGGAAATCCTCGGCCTCCCCCAGTCGCGCATCTCGACCCACCTCGCCCTGCTCCGCAAGGCCCAGCTGGTGAACGACCGACGCGACGGCAAGAAGTCGTTCTACGCCCTCGCCCGCGACCTTCCGGTGAGCGTCGCCGGCATCGTCGAAGCCGCGCTGGAAGCGAGCGCCCGCGAACCGAAATCAGCGGCCGACCAGCGCGCCTTGCAGCGCATCATCGAGAAGCGCCGCCAGAAGGCCGAACAGCACTTCAACCTGGTCGCCGACCGCCTCGGCCGCAACTACTGCCCGGGCCGTTCCTGGGAAGCAATCGGCCAGATGCTCTTCCTGCTCACGCCCCGCGTGCGCATCGCCGACCTCGGCGCCGGCGACGGCACGCTGTCACGCCTGCTCGCCCGTCAGGCGGAAAGCGTCCACTGCGTCGACAACTCCCCGCGCATGGTCCAGGTCGGACGCGCCCTGGCCAAGAAGGAACACCTACGGAACCTCACCTATGTCCTCGGGAACATCGAGAAGGTCCCCCTGCCGGACCGAAGCATCGACCTCGCCCTGCTGAGCCAAGCCCTGCACCACGCCGAGAACCCCCGACAGGCCCTCGCCGAGGCGTTCCGCATCCTCAAGCCGGGCGGTCGCCTGCTGATCCTGGACCTCAGGGCGCACCGTTTCGAAAAGGCGCGCGAACTTTACGCCGACCGCTGGCTCGGATTCAAAGAGAACGAACTCCACGACTGGATCGAGGAGGCTGGCTTCAGCCAATCCGAAGTCCGCGTGGTGGCCAAGGAGGTCAAGGAACCGGGCTTCGAGACGCTTCTTGCCACCGGCATCAAGCCCGGGGCCTGAGTTATTCACATCGGACGGCCCGGGAGCCGTAAACGAGGCGAACCACCAAGGCGGCATGGGGGGCTTATTGCTTGGCATTCCTTGGGCGTATGGGCAATTTCAACGCACCCCCGATGCGGAGCTTAACGCTCCCCTCCCTCGATGCTTATCCAAGAGTCCCGCACCTATAAATTGGCCAAGGCGGCCCTGCTCGCCGTCCTGATCGCCGTGACCCCGGTCGCCGGCGTCCTCCGCGCGCAGACCAAGAAGGCAGCGCCCGCCGCCGAGAAGCAGGAAGACCCGCTCTCGATCCTCTACAAGGCCGCCGAGAAGAGCCTCGAGGAGAAGAAGTACAAGGAGGCGCTCGAGCAGTATGAGCAACTTGACGCCAAGGCCGTCGACGTCGAACCGAAGCTCAAGGCCGTCGTCCTGTTCCGCAAGGCGCTCTGCCACTTCTTCATCAAGGACTGGCCGCGCGCGCAGGCCGAACTGACGGCGTTCCTGGACAAATACCCCAAGGGGACCGAGGATTTCTTCGACGGCGACAATCGCCGCGGGACGGCCGAGCTGCTGCTGATCGAAGCCCTTTCCAAGCAGGGCAAATGGGAACTCGCCCTCGGCCGCCTCGAGAAGATCCGCACCAACACCCTCGCCCGCCCGGAAGAACGCGTCAACGCCTTCACCCTTTCCGCCCAGATCATCGTCGACCGCGCCAAGATCGGCACGGACGAAGCCAAGCGGGAAGCCTATTCGCAGGCCATCGCCCTGCTGAAGCAGGCGACCGCCGACGGCATCAACACCCCCGAGCGCCGCGAGGCCGCGTACAAGCTCGTCGAGATGTACACCAAGCTCGGGCTGACCAAGGAAGCCTCGCAGCTGAAGAACGAGATCGATGCCAGGAGCAACGGTTCGCCCGTCGAAGTGGTTCGCTCCAACTTCCAACGCCTTGAGATCGGCGACGCACGCTTCGCCGCGGCCGAATCCGCCGCCGACGAGACCTTCCGCGCCGACTTCTACCGCCAGGCCCTCCTGAACTACCAGGGCACGCTCCGCCGCGCCAACCTGAGCAGCTCCTTCGGCCGCGCCATCGAGGCCAAGCAGGCCGAAGCGGACACGATGACGAAGAACTTCCCGAAGCCCAACCCGGAACAGGCCGCCAACATCGAGAAGGCCAAGCAGGAAGTCGCCCAGTTCAAGAAGATCCAGGAAGAGTTCAACGCCAACAAGGACTACGACGCGTTCATCTCCTACCGCATCGGCCTCTGCCTGCTCGAGCTCAAGCGCCCATGGGAAGCCCATGTCGCCTTCCTCGACATCTTCGAGAACAGCCCCGGCTTCAGCCGCATCTCCGGCGCCTACTACTACCACATCCTCGCCCTGCGCCGCATCGGCCGCAACAACGAGGCACAGGCGAAGTGCAAGGAGTTCATCTCCAAGTTCCCGAAGGACGACCAGGTCTCCGCCATCGCGCTGATCCTCGGCGACATCTCCCAGGAGCGCGAAGAGTTCCCCGAGGCGATCGAGCACTACAAGTGGGTCAAGGCCAACGTGAAGACCCTCACCCCCGAGGTGGAGGAAGAGATCGACTTCCGCATCGCCGCATGCCTCTTCTCGCAGGTCGACTGGGCTCCGGCCCAGAAGGCCTTCGAGGAGTTCCTCAAGAAGCATGAGCGCTCGCCGGTCCGCCAGCAGGTGCTCTACATGAACGCGCTCTGCTCGTTCTTCCAGGGCAAGTACAAGGAGACCAAGGTCGACTTCGACAAGTACGAGCAGGAATACCCGAAGGGCCAGTTCATCCCCGACGTCCGCTACCGCCAGGCCATCGTGCGTTTCGGCGTCAATCCGCCCGACATCGAAGGCACCATCAAGCTCTGCGAAGCCTGGCTGGCGGACTACGCCAAGACCAACACCGACGACGTCATCGCGCAGACCCCCGAGGTCTACACGCTGATCGGCGACGCCCACATGCGCCTCGCCGACGAGGTGGACAAGAAGGTCAAGGCCGCCGACCTGGACGTCCGCGCCAACGCCAAATCCTCCGACAAGGCCAAGTACGTCGAGATCCGCACCAAGCTCGAGAAGGAGAAGGAAGCCATCACGAACAAGGCCATCGACGCCTACGAAGCGGCCGCCAAGAGCGCCCGCACCAACCCGCAGGCCCTCGAGTTCGTCCTTGGCGAACTGCGCAAGCTGCTCCCCGGCCGCGGCGAGCACAAGCGCATGCGCGACCTGTTCAAGGAGATCTTCGACTGGAACCACAACGACCCCAAGGCGATGACCTACCTCTACGAGGTCATCCGCTCCACCGAACGGATGGGCGACATGCCCGAGTTCGCCGCGGAATCCGAGAAGATCCGCAAGGCCTTCAGCGCCCAGCTCGCCGAGGCCCGCAAGAAGGTCGATGAGGTCGAACGTCGCGACAAGGTGGTCAAGGATGACGTCGACGCCGCCAAGGCCGCGGTCAAGAAGCTGTCCGCCGACCTCGAAGCCGAGCTCTCCAAGGTCGAAGCCAAGCGCCAGTCCTCCATCGCCGACCAGAAGAAGCGCGCCCTGAAGATCCTTTCCGAGGCGGTCGCCGATTCCATCAACGACCGCACGCAGGAAGGCACCGAGAAGCTCACAGGCTTCCTTGCCGAGAAACTGGCCCGCAAGATCAAGCGCGTGAAGGCAGGCGCCAAGCCCGAGCCGGGCGCCTACACGAGCGCCGACGCCGAGAAGGAACTGACCAAGCTGCTCCGCCTCGAGGACCACCATGACTCCCTCATCGCCCAGGCGCGCGGCCTGTTCGCACTCGGCCAGCTCGCCGTCTTCACCCGCGAACCGGAGAAGACCGCCGCCAACTTCGCGAAGATCGCCGCCACGTACAAGGCCGAGGAACTCAACCCGACGATCCTCGCGCTCGTCGGCGACAGCCTCCTCGCCAAAGGCGACCACAAGAAGGCGGCGGAGTACTTCGGCTACATCCTCGAGCACTCCCGCTCGTCCGAATACGCCGACTACGGTTTCGCCGGCCTCGCCGAGATCGCCTTCGCGGACAAGAAATACGCCGAAGCCCTCTCGCTCTGCAACGAAGCGATCGACAACAACATCCTGATGGCGAAGGAGCTCGACCTCCGCTTCACGCGCGCCCGTTCCCTCGCCGAACTCTCCAAGTACGCCGAGGCGAAGAAAGAGTTCGAAGAGATCGCCAAGACCAAGGAGTGGCGCGGCGAGAAGACCGCCGCCTCCCTCTACTGGCTGGGCCTGATGGCCGAACGCCAGGCCACGGACGAGAAGGGCTACGCCGAAGCCGTCGCCTACTACCGCCGCTGCTTCATGACCTGGAAGAAATATGAGGTCTGGGCCGCCCGCTCCTATTTCGGCGCCGCGAAGCTGTTCGCCACGAAGCTCAACCAGAAGGACGCCGCCAAGCAGCTCCTGAAGGAGATGCTCGAGAAGGAACGCATCAAGGACACCCGCGAAGCCCAAGAAGCCAAAGCCTATCTCCTCGGACTCTGACCCCATGCGACTCTCCCTCCTCTTCCCCGCCCTCGCGCTCCTCGCCGCGGCCTCGGCCTCGGCCCAGACCTTCGTCTTCAAAGGCGAACGCTGGGAGATCAACGACCCGTTCAAGATGGATAACTCCATCCCGCCCAAGCCGCTCGTCGACCCCAAGAAGGGCACGATCAACGTGGTCAAGGGCACCATCGACCGCGTGAGCAACCAGGGCGGCATCGAAGTCACCCTCACCCGCAAGCTGTCCGAAGTCACCGAAGTGGTCTGGCCCCTGCCCGCCCGCCTCAAGGAGGCGCAGGCCAACGTGAACCGCGGGGATCCCGCCAAGGCCCTCGACAACGTCGAAGCGGTGCTGAAGTTCTTCGAGCCGATCAAGAACGTCCCCGGCTCCTGGTGGGCCAAGGCCGCCGTCGTCAAGCTCGACGCCCTCGACCGCCTCGAGAACGACGCCGCCACGGAGGCGTTCCTCACCGCCTTCGAGAAGGAAGACGCCGCCAAGCAGCCCGAGGTCGCCACGCAGATCCAGCTGGCCCGCCTCATGCAGCGCGCCCGCAAGGGCGACCATGAGGCCGTCATCAAGGAATCCACCGAGCTCCTGACCAAGGTCGACACCGCCGAACTCCAGGCCCGCCTCCACATCGTCAAAGGCAACTCGCTCCTCGCCTCGAAGAAGTACGAGGCCGCGATGACCACCTACCTCCGCGTCCCGGTGTTCTTTGGCTCCGAGGCCGAACTCGTCCCCAAGGCCCTGCTCGGCGCGGCCCGCTCGTTCCGCGGAATGGACAGCCCGGCGCTCCGCGAGCAGAAGCTCGAAGCGATCTCCAATCGCTACCTCTACGACATCATCGTCTCGTATCCGGTCTCCAAGGAGGCCGAGGAAGCCAAGAAGATGCTGCCCAAGGAAGAACGCGCCAAGGCCGAGGCCGACCAGAAGAAGATCGCCGCCGGCGGCCCCCTGCCTGACGGCGTCATCATGGCCAAACCCAAGCTTGCCGACGAAGAGAAGGTCGAAGGCAACAAGTGAGTCCTTGCCCCTTTCCAAAACCTAACCTAAAAACCGCCTACACCCCATCATCATGAAGATGAACCTCCGTTCTACCTCCCTCAGCGCCGCCATGCTCGGCCTGATGACCGTGGCCGCCTCGGCCGCCGAAGAAGTCGCCAAGAAGTCCGGCGACAAGACCCTCATGGACCTCTTCCATGAAGGCGGCTGGGTCATGTACCCCATCACCCTCTGCTCGGTGGCCATGATCTGGTTCATCGTCGACGGCTTCCTCCGCACCCGCGCCGGCGCCCTCTACCCGACCGAGCACGTCACCCAGCTCCAGGAACTCTTCAAGAAGGGCGACTACATCGGCGCCTACGCCTTCGCCAAGACCGCCGGCTCCCCCGTGGCCGAAGTCGTCCGCGCCGGCGTCGCCTTCACTCCGGATGGCAAGACGATGACCGAAGAGGCGATCATCTCCGAGATCACCCGCATCCAGGGCGAACTCAAGGGCCGCTCTTCCTACCTTTCCGTGATCGGCGTCTGCACCCCGATGATCGGCCTCACCGGCACGGTGACGGGCATGATGAAGGCGTTCGACAAGCTCGGCTCCTCCGGCGTGGGCGACCCCTCCCAGCTCGCCGGCGCCATCGGCGAGGTGCTCGTGGCCACCGCCTCGGGCCTCTTCATCGCCATCCCGGCCTTCATCTCCTACTACCTCCTGGCCAACCGCATCAACAAGGGCATCCACGACATCACCGAGATCGCGACCAGCCTGTTCCGGGCCGTCCCCTACGACGAAGTCGCAGGTCGCAAGGTCGGCGACGAAGAGATCTACGCCGCCAAGCCGGATTGGAACGCCTCGGCGTCTTCCAACGTCCGGTCGTAAGCCCTTCCACCCCCTAACCCAACAGCACAGCCATGGCAGGCGGAGGAGGAGGCGGAGAAGGGGAACCGGAGTTCCAGGTCGCGCCGATGATCGACGTGCTTCTGGTCCTGCTCATCTTCTTCATGTCCATCACGTCGGCCCAGGTGCTCAAGGTGGACAAGAACATCGCGCTCCCGGTCGCCGCCAACGGCGTGAAGCGCGACGACAAGGCCGCCGCAGGCCTCATCAACATCTCGTGGGACAAGACCACCGGCCAGGCGAAGTACAAGCTGGACGACCGCGAACTGGACCCGAACGACAAGGAAGGCATCGCCAAGGAACTCGCCGACCGCAAGGGCACGAACGAGAAGTACCGCCTGCTGATCCGCGCCGACAAGGAGTGCCACGCCAAGTACATCTCGAAGGCCCTCGAATGGGGCGCCGAAGCCGGCATCGACAACATCGCCTTCTCGGGCCTCAACCACGAGGAATAAGCCATGAAACAACTCGAGCAACAGGCCGACGTGAACCCCGGCTTCCAGATCGCCCCGATGATCGACGTGGTGTTCGTCATCATGCTCTTCTTCATGGTCATGGCCGGCGCGGTGAAGGTCGAACATGAGCTGAAGACCACCCTCCCCGGCAACGCCGAGACCTCCAAGGAGACCGAACTGCCCGACGAAGTCACGATCGGCGTCAGCGAGTCTGGCGAGATCACCCTGAACGAAGACTCCGTCGGCGCCCCGGGCGACAAGCTCCTCGAGAACCTCTACAACCAGATGAAGCAGATGGGACAGGCCGCCGAGCAGTCCAAGACGAAGCTGCTCATCACCGTCCAGGCCGAGGAGAACGCCCGCTACGAACGCGTGATCAACGTCCTCGACTGCCTCGCCAAGGCCAACATCACGAACGTCACGTTCGCGGTTTCGGACACGGAGTGATCCTCGGCCGACCGGACGACCAAGGCCGCCTGCGGGCGGCCTTTTTGTTTTGCGGATTTGCCAAGGCGGCGCTCCGGCCCATGCTGACCCCAATGAAGAACGTCCTGCTCACCACCGCCGCTCTCGCCTGCCTCGCCCTTTCGGGCTGCATCATCGTGATCGAACAGGCACCCGCCGTGAAGGCGCCGGTCGCCGACCAGGCCGCCCCGATCAAGACGACCGCGGCGAAGCCCAATCCGGACAGCTCGTCGAAGTAAGCGTCAGCGTCCGAAGCCGGCCTCGGATTCGAGGACCTTGCGGACGGCCTCGAAATCATTGCCGATCTTGATCGGAGCAGGCGCCGGCAACTCGCCCGGGAAGCGGGAGGCGTTGGCGTCGCCGAAGGCCTCCTGCAGGACATCCGGGAACTTGGCGGGGTGCGCAGTGCCGAAGACGACGACGTCGTCGAGCTTCGCCCCATCGCGGGCCAGCAGGTCCTCCGCGGCTTTCCAGCCGACGGCGGTATGCGGGCAGAGGACGTAGCCGCTGGCATCGCGGACGCGGCGCATGGCGTCCAGCGTGGCCCTGTCGTCGACGGTCACGGCGGTGACGGCCGGGCCGCCCTCGCGCCAGGCGAGCAGGCGGCTGAGATTGTTCGGGTCGCCGATGTCCATGGCGTTCGAAGCGGTCGGCACGGCGCGGCGCGGACGATACTCGCCGGTGGCGAAGAGGTCGGGCAGCGGCGAGTTGGTGTTGGTCGCCGCGACGAGGGCCGCGATGTCCAGGCCCATGCGGCGGGCCAGCTGCACGGCGCCGACATTGCCGAGGTTGCCCGAAGGGACCACGATGCCCATGCGACGGCCGGGCGCCAGCAGGCGCTTGGAGTGGAAGGCGAACGGCACCTGAGCGATCAGGCGGACCGGATTGATCGAATTGGCGGTGAGGAGCGGGCGGCGGCGGCGCAGGGATTCGTCGGCCAACGCGCGCTTCACCATCGCCTGGCAATCATCGAAGGTGCCGTCGACCGAGAGCGCGACGACGCCGGGACGGGCCCGGGCGATCTGCGACTCCTGCACGCCGCTGACGCCGATACGCGGGTACAGCACCACGGCGCGGACGCCGGGGACGCCGGCGCAGGCTTCGGTGACGGCGGCGCCGGTGTCGCCGGAGGTGGCGGCCAGCACGGTCAGCTGGGGAAACTCGTCGCCGAGGACGCGGGCGGTGACGCGGACGAGCGTCCGGACGGCGAAGTCCTTGAAGGCCGCGGACGGACCATGGAAGAGCTCGAGGACGGCGATGCGTTCGGCGGGCGTGCCCTTGAGCTTCTCCGGACGCACGAGCGGCACCGGGAAGTTGAAGGCGTCCTGGCAGAGCTGACGCAGCACCGCCGGACCGAGGACTTCGGCGAAATAGGGGGCCACGACGGCCTCGGCAAGGTCGGCATAGGACGCATGGCGATGGCGCTCCACGAAATCAGGCGCGAACTGCGGGATGTGCGTCGGCACCCAGAGGCCGCCCTTGGCAGGCATGGCCGAAAGCAGCACGTCGCGCAGGGAACCGCGACAGGAGGCGTCGGCGGTGGAGACGAATTCCAGCTTAGGACTCGGAGAGGACATGGACACCCTTGGGATTGATGCGCGAGACGTAAGGCGTCGCCTTGATCGGCACCGACGAGAACACGGCGGCGACGGCGGCGGCGACCTTGCGAGCGGTCTCTTCGCCGTCGCAGAGCGCGAACACGCTGGGACCGGCGCCGGAGATCGAGAAGCCCAGGGCGCCGGCGGCCATGGCGGCGGCCTTGGCGCGATAGAACTCAGGGATCAGGCGGTGACGGTGCGGCTCGGCGATGAGGTCGTGGAGCGAACGGCCGATGAGCGCGTAGTCGCTCTTGAAGAAGCCGCACAGCAGGCCGCCGAGATTCCCGCTCTGCTGCGTCGAGGTCTCGAGCTGGACCTGGCGAGGCATGATCTCGCGCGCCACCTTGGTGAGCACGACGATGTCCGGGTGCACGACCGCCGCCCAGAGACGTTCCGGGATCGGTACGTCCATGACGTCGAGCTCGGCGTTGGACCGGATGAGGGTGATGCCGCCGAGGAGGCACGGGCCGACGTTGTCGGCGTGCCAGGCGCCATCGGCCGCGGCTTCGCCGGCGACCACGAAAGGCAGCAGCTGGCGACGGGTCAGCGGTTCGCCGAGGAGGCGGTTGACGACGAACGCGCCTCCGACCGCGCTCGCGGCGCTGGAGCCGAGACCGCTGCCGAAGGGCATCTTCTTATGGATCTCCATCTCGATGCCGACGTCGCTCTTGCCGAGGTGGCGGAGCAGCGCATGGGCGGAGACGCCGGCGGTGTTCTTCTTCGAGTCGAGAGGCAGGCGGCCGTCGTCGCCGGTGATCTTGGTGATGCGGAGGCCGGGGGTCGCCGAGAAGCGGGCCACGATCTCGTCGCCGGGGGCGTCGATGCAGAAGCCAAGCACGTCGAAACCGCAGGCCACGTTGGCCACGGTGGCAGGCGAAAAGATTCGGACTTCTTTGAGCGGCTGAGCGGACATATGGCCCCTTTAACAGGGGTGCGCAGACCTTTCGGGTTGCCTCCCCTTCGGTCAACGGTGAACATGACCGTTAACAGTCCTTTGATGTCCAACCGCATCCACCAGAACGGTTTTGTGACCGTGGCGGCCGCCTCCCCGGCCCTCCGCCTGGGGGACCCTGCGGCCAATGCGACCCTGATCATCCAGGCCCTGGAAAAGGCCGCCCAAGAGGGGGTGGAAATCGTGGTCCTGCCGGAACTCTGCCTCACGGGCTACAGCTGCGGCGACCTGTTCGGCCAGCGCACCCTCCTCAACGGGGCCGTAAAGGCCCTGGGGCAGGTTTGCGAGGCCACCGCCAAGCTAGGCCTCACCGCCCTCGTCGGAACCCCCTTGGAGGTCAACGGACGCCTTTTCAACGTGGCCGTAGCGGTCTCTCGCGGGAAGATCCTCGGGGTAGCCCCCAAGACGCACCTCCCCAACACGGGCGAGTTCTATGAGCAGCGCTGGTTCGCCTCCGCCCGGGTCGCCCCGGTCGCCGAAGTCGACCTTCTCGGCCAGAGGGTCCCCTTCGGCACCGACCTGCTCTTCCAGGCCGCGGACATGCCGGACTGCATGCTCGGCATCGAGATCTGCGAAGACCTGTGGGCCGTCGAACCCCCCAGCGGCGCCCAGGCCCTCGCCGGCGCCACCCTGCTCTGCAACCTTTCCGCCAGCGACGAACTGCTCACCAAGGCCGCGTACCGTCGTGACCTGGTGAAGTCCCAGTCCGCCCGCTGCCTCGCCGCCTACGTCTACGCCGCCGCCGGCGCCGGCGAGTCGAGCACCGATATCGTCTACAGCGGTCACGGCCTCATCGCCGAGAACGGCGTCGTCCTGGGCGAATCGGAACGCTTCCGCTTCGACCTCGCCCTGATCGTCTCGCAGATCGACGTCGACCGCCTCGCGGCCGAACGCCGACGCAACAGCACCTTCTTCGGCGCCCCCGTCGCGGTGCGCCCGCGCGTCATCGGTTTCACGCTCGGCACGCCGACCGGCCAGACGCCGAAGCTGCGCCGCCGTTTCAGCCAGCATCCGTTCGTGCCTGCTGACCCACACCGGCGCGACGAGAACTGCCAGGAGATCTTCGCGATCCAGTCGACGGGCCTTGCCCGCCGCATCCGCCACACGGGCCTCAAGCACGTGGTCATCGGCGTCTCGGGCGGCCTCGACTCCACCCTCGCCCTGCTCGTCACCCTCGAGGCCTTCAACCGCCTCGGCCTCGACCGCAAAGGCATCATCGGCCTGACGATGCCCGGCCCCGGCACTTCGGCCCGCACCCGCGTCAACGCGATGCGCCTGATGGAGACGCTCGGCGTCACCGCCCGCGAGATCCCGATCAACGAGGCGGTCGAGCAGCACCTGCGCGACCTCCAGCATCCCGCCGGCAAGCACGACGTCACCTTCGAGAACGCCCAGGCCCGCGAGCGCACGCAGATCCTGATGGATGTCGCCAACCAGAGCCACGGCTTCGTCGTCGGCACCGGCGACCTCTCGGAAGCCGCGCTCGGCTGGTGCACGTTCAACGCCGACCACATGTCGATGTACCACGTGAACATCGGCGTGCCGAAGACCTTGGTGAAGCACCTCGTCGGCTGGGCCGCGCACGCCCGCCACGTCGGCCACGAGCGGACCATCCTCGAGGACATCGTCGCGACGCCGGTCAGCCCGGAACTGCTCCCGCCCGGGGCCGACGGGGAGATCGCCCAACAGACGGAGATGCTGGTCGGACCCTACGAGCTCCACGACTTTTTCCTCTACCACGTCATCCGCAACGGCTTCCGCCCCTCGAAGGTCCTCTGGATCGCCGAGCATGCGTTCGCCGGGAAATATGACCAGACGGAGATCCGCCACTGGCTCCGCTCGTTCCTGAACCGTTTCTTCAGCCAGCAGTTCAAGCGTTCGGTCATGCCGGACGGCCCCAAGGTGGGCTCGCTCGCCCTTTCGCCGCGCGGCGACTGGCGCATGCCGTCCGACGCCGAAGCGACGGCGTGGCTTGCCGAACTGGGCTAAGGCTGCACGATGGCGGGCGTGAGCTCCCTCGTGAAGACGCATCCCGCCGCCACCCAGGCCCTCCTGGCCAGGCTAGGCCCGCAGAAAGTCCTGACGGACGAAGCGACCTGCTTCGCCGCGTCGTTCGACAACATGCGGCTCTCGTTCATGCCCGAAGCGGTCATCCGCCCGGGCGTCGAGGACGACATCGGCGTCGTGCTAAAGTTCGCCAACGAGCACCGTGTCCCGGTCACGGTCCGCGGTCGCGGCACCGGCAACACCGGCGCGAGCTCCCCGATCCACGGCGGGTGGGTCATTCACCTCGACCACTGGGACAAGATCGAGGTCGACCCGATCTCCGCGATGGCGACCGTCCAGCCAGGCGCCATCACGGCGCGCATCAACGAACTCGCCGCCCCGCACGGCCTCTTCTTTCCGCCCGACCCCTCGTCGCTCAAGCATTGCAGCATCGGCGGCAACATCGCCACCAACGCCGGCGGACTGCGCGCGGCGAAATACGGCGTGGTCCGGGACCATGTCTATGCGCTCGAAGGCTTCCTGCCGACCGGCGAGAAGGTCCGCTGGGCCGCCCCGCTCCGCAAGTTCGTCAGCGGGATCAACCTCCGCGACCTATGGATCGGCTCCGAAGGCACGCTCGGCGTGATCACCAAGGCCACGCTCAAGCTCGTCAACAAGCCCGCCGCCCGCCGCACGTTCCTCATCGCCTGCCGGACTGACGAAGGCGCGCTGGAGGCCGCCGCGGAACTGATGGGCCTGCGCGTCAACCCCGCGGTCTTCGAATTCCTGGACACCCAGACCGTGGAGGCGGCCGAGAAGCGCCGCGGCAGCCGCGTGTTCACCACCGCCGAGCTCAAGGGCGTGGAAGCCACCCACGCCATCCTGCTCGTCGAGATCGACGGCCATCCGGCCGCGCTGGCCGAAGACGCCGTCAAGGTCCGCGCCTGGATCGGCCGCCATGCGGTCGCCTTCCGCGAGACCGACGTCGAAGCCGAGGCCGAGGCGCTCTGGGACATCCGCCGCACCTGCTCCCAGGCGATGTATTCGCTGGGCAACGCCAAGCTCAACGAGGATATCGTCGTGCCGTTCCGCTCCTACGTGGAGCTCATCCGCTACACCCGCGAAGTCCGCGACCGCGTGGGCCTCGCCACGCCGACCTTCGGCCACGCCGCCGACGGGAACTTCCACGTGCACATCATGTACGACCGGGATAATCCCGAGCACTGCCGCAAGGCCGAGAAAGCGATTTACGAGGTGATGACCAAGGTCGTCGAGCTCGGCGGCGCCATCACGGGCGAACACGGCATCGGCATCGCGAAGTCTCCTTTCCTCCGCCTGCAGCATACCCCCGCCGAGATCGGCGCGATGCTCGCGGTGAAGAAGGCGCTCGACCCGAACGGCATCCTGGCGCCGGGCCAGATCTTCGAACCGCTCAACGTCTGGGAGCATCGCCCGGTCAAGGTCACGCTGGCCTGGGACAAGCACTGAGCATGGCCCGCACCGTCGCCGTCTTCGATTGGGACGGAGTCGTCATCGACTCCTCCGTCGCCCATGAACGCTCCTGGGCAGCCTTGGCCAAGGAAGAAGCCCTTCCCTTGCCCGCCGACCATTTCAAACGGGGCTTCGGCAAGCGCAACGAGCTCATCATCCCCGATATCCTCAACTGGTCGCATGATCCGGCCGAGGTAAAGCGGCTCTCCAACCGCAAGGAAGCCCTCTACCGCGACATCGCCCGCACCGGTCACGTACGGCTGCTCCCCGGCGTCCGCGAACTCTGCGGCGCGCTCAACGACCTCGGCATCCCCTGCGTGATCGGCACGTCCACGCACAAGGAGAATCTCGCCCTGTCCTTCGAGCTCTTCGGCATCGGCCATTTCTTCGCCGGCGCGGTCGCCAGCGAGGACGTCACGAAGGGAAAGCCCGACCCGGAGGTCTTCCTCAAGGCCTGCGCCCTCGGCGGCGGCGACCCGGCGACCTCCTTCGTCTTCGAAGATTCCTTTTCCGGCCTGCAAGCCGGCCTTTCCGGCGGCTTCATCACGATCGCCCTCGCGACCACGAACACCCGCGAACAGCTTACGCCCGTCGGCGCCCATCGCATCGTGAAGGACCTTTCCCAAGTCGACCCGCAGTGGCTCGCCCGCGGAAGCCTGGGCTGAGATGGAGTTCCGCCTCAAGTCCGACTATCGCCCGATGGGCGACCAGCCGACCGCGATCGCCGCGCTCGACGCCTCCCTCCGCGCCGGCAACGGACGCCAGACGCTCCTCGGCGTGACGGGGTCGGGCAAGACGTTCACGATGGCGAACCTGATCGCGCAGCAACAGCGCCCGGCGCTCATCATCTCCCACAACAAGACGCTGGCCGCCCAGCTCTATTCGGAGTTCAAGAACTTCTTCCCCGAGAACGCCGTCGAATACTTCGTCAGCTATTACGACTACTATCAGCCCGAGGCCTACGTACCGGCGACGGACACCTTCATCGAGAAGGACTCGGCCATCAACGAGGACATCGAGCGCCTCCGCATCAGCGCCAGCAGCGCCCTGCTCTCCCGTCGCGACGTGGTGGTCATCGCCTCGGTCTCCTGCATCTACGGCCTCGGTTCGCCCGAAGACTTCCTTGCGGCGATGATCGCGCTGAAGACCGGCATGACGATGCGCCGAGACGAGCTCCTCGCGAAGCTCGTCGCCAACCAGTACGTCCGCAACGACGCCATCCTCGAACGCTGCAACTTCCGCGCCCGCGGCGAGACGATCGACGTCTGGCCGGCCTACATGGAGTCGGCCGTCCGCCTGGAATTCTGGGGCGACACGCTCGAAGCCATCCGCGAACTTGACCCGGTCAGCGTGAAGCCCGGCAAGCAGCTCCAGAAGTTCGACCTCTATCCGGCCAACCAATACGTGATGGCCCCGGGCCGCGTGAAGGCCGCGACCTCCGCCATCCGCGCCGAGCTCGAGGAACGTGTCGCCCATTTCGAGAAGACGAACCGCCTCGTGGAAGCCCAGCGCATCCGTATGCGCGTCGAGCACGACCTGGAGATGCTCCGTGAGACTGGCTTCTGCCCAGGCATCGAGAACTACTCGATGCACATGTCCGGCCGCCGCCCCGGCGAACGGCCCCACTGCCTCCTGGACTTCTTCCCGAAGGACAAGCTGGTGTTCATCGACGAAAGCCACGTCTCGGTCTCCCAGATCGGCGGCATGTATCACGGCGACCGCGCCCGCAAGGAACGCCTCGTCGAGTTCGGCTTCCGCCTGCCCTCCGCGCTGGAGAACCGTCCGCTGCGTCCCGAGGAGTTCGACGAGCTCGTCGACCAGGCGGTCTACGTCTCCGCCACGCCGGCACCCCACGAATACAAGGTCTCGACGGTCATCGCCGAACAGGTCATCCGACCGACCGGCCTGCTCGATCCGATCATGGAGGTCCGTCCGATCGCCGGGCAGGTCGAGGACATCATCGGCGAAGCCAAGGCCGTCGCCGCCCGCGGCTACCGTACGCTGGTGACGACACTCACGAAGCGCATGTCCGAGGACCTCGCCAACTTCATGCGGGACAGCGGCCTGAAGGTCGAGTACCTGCACTCCGACATCGACGCGATCGAACGCGTCGAGATCCTCCGCCGCCTCCGCGCCGGCCACTTCGACGTCCTCGTGGGCGTCAACCTGCTCCGCGAAGGCCTAGACCTGCCGGAAGTGGCGCTCGTCGGCATCCTCGATGCCGACAAGGAGGGCTTCCTCCGCAGCGAGACGAGCCTCATCCAGACCGCCGGACGAGCCGCCCGACACCTCGAAGGCAAGGTCCTGCTCTACGCCGACGTGATGACGAAATCGCTCACGAGGGCCCTCACCATCTGCGGCGACCGTCGCAAGCGCCAGGAAGCCTACAACACGAAGCACGGCATCACGCCGAAGAGCACCCAGCGCAAGATCGAGGAAAGCCTGGTCGAGCTCGAGGCCGACGAAGCGCTCGCGGTGGCCGAAGGCACCGACGACCGCGACATCGCCCGCGTGCTCTCCGACATGGAGACCGAGATGCTCGCGGCCGCGGACGAGCTGCAGTTCGAGCGCGCGGCCACGCTGCGCGACCAGATCGAAGCCTTGCGCACCGGCAAGCCGGCTTCGCCTAAGCGCCACAAAGGCCGCCGCTGATCAGCCGAAGCGGCGGGCCAGGTCGGCGTCCGTCCACTCGACGTAGGTCCGGCGGCCACGTGGGCAGGTTCCCGGCTGCACGGTGCGGAACAGGGCCTGGACGAGCTCCATCAGTTCGGCGTCCGACAGGCTGTCGCCCTTGCGGCGGGCCTTGGTGACCGCGATCTTGGCGAGCGCATCGTACGCCAGCGAAGGGCGGCCGAAATCGCCTTCGCGCCGGGCCATCTCGGCCAGCAGGTCGCGCACGAAGGCCAAGGCTTCCTCCGGTTCGAGCCACGCAGGCAAGGCCTGGATGCGCCAGAAGTTTCGGCCGTATTCCTCGAAGTCGAAACCGGCGGAAGCGAGCAGCGGCATGCGCTCCTTCAGCACCGCCGCGGGCAGCGGATCCAGTTCGATGCTCAGCGGCACGAGCATCGGCTGGCTGACCGGCTTCTGCGCGGTGAACTGGGCGAGGATCGATTCGTAGAGCACGCGCTGGTGCGCGGCCCCCAGGTCGAGGATGGCGAGGCCGGTGGGCGTCTCGAAGACGGCGCGTTCTTCGCGCAGGCGGGAAAGCAGGCGCCAACCGAGACGGACCGCGGGCGCAGGCGTCGGCGCCACCGGAGCGGGAACGGACGGCGAGAAAATCGCGGACGCTGTAGGCGTAGGCGACACCGTGGCGCTGACGCTCGGGACCGAGGCCGTGAACGGAGTGGGCGGCGTGACCGACGGGACAGTCGCGGACGGCAGACCGTCATCCGCCCGAGCCCTGAGCACCGCGAGGACGGATTCGATCAGGAAGTTGCGGACCTTGGCTTCGTCCCGGAAGCGCACCTCGCGCTTGGCCGGATGCACGTTCACGTCGACCCAGGCCGGGTCCATCTCCAGGAACACGAAAGCCAGCGGATAACGGCCCTTCGGGATCAGGGTATGGTAGCTCTCCGTCAGCGCGAATGCCATCGTACGGCTGTCCACAGGTCGACCATTCACCACGGTCACGAGGTCCTGACGCGTTCCGCGGCTCACGCCCGGCTTGCCGAGCAGGCCGCTCAGGCGCATGCCCGGACGCTCGAAGGCCGGCATGATCGTGACCTCCTCGGCCACCTGGCGGCCCCAGATCTCACGGACGCGGTCCAGCAGCGGAGCATTGCCCGGCGAACGGAAGATCTCGCGTCCGTCCTCACGAAGCAGGAAACCGACCTCGGGATGGGCGATGGCGTAGAGACGGACCAGGCGGACGATGTGCGCCGCCTCGGTCTCGTCGGACTTGAGGAACTTCAGGCGAGCCGGGACGGGGTGGAAAAGATTCGCGACCTCGATGCGGGTGCCCGGCGCCATGCCGTGGTCACGGCGATGGATGAGCTTGCCCCCGTTGACGGCGATCTCCGTGCCCGAAGGCGCGGAAGCCGGACGCGTCTGCATCGTGAAGCGGGCCACGCTCGCGATGGACGGCAGCGCTTCGCCGCGGAATCCGAAGGTCGCGATCCGGTCGAGGTCGGCCGCCAGCCGGATCTTGCTCGTCGCATGACGCTCCAGGCTCAGCAGGGCCTCGTCGCCGGTCATCCCCTTGCCATCGTCCTCGATGATCAGCCGGGCCTTGCCGCCGCGGGAGAAATCGACCGTCACGCGGCGCGCGCCGGCGTCGAGGGAGTTCTCCAGCAGTTCCTTGATGACCGCGGCCGGCCGTTCCACCACCTCGCCGGCGGCGATCTGGTTGGCCACCGTGGGCTCAAGGATACGGATGGTGGACATGGTCAGGCAGGCAAAGCCGCGGGCCGTCCGGAGGGACGACCAGGAACGCGGCTGGGGCGGACGGAAGGCACCGGGAGACCTTTGCCCTTAGCCCCCTCCCCTGCAAGTCGAACGGCTCGGAAACGGTCTTTGTTGCACCCTGCCGAAGGATGCCAACCTTCCCAGACGTGTCGAACCGCCTGGCCCACGAAAGCTCGCTCTACCTCCGCCAACACGAGGCCAACCCCGTCCATTGGTGGCCTTGGTGCGCCGAAGCGTTCGCGGAAGCCAAGGCCAAGGACAAGCCCGTCCTGGTGTCGGTCGGCTACTCCTCCTGCCACTGGTGCCACGTCATGGCCCGAGAATCCTTCGAACAGCCGTGGATCGCCGACCTGATGAACCAGCATTTCATCTGCATCAAGGTCGACCGCGAGGAACGCCCCGAGGTCGACAAGCTGATGATGGACGCCGTGCAGATGATCCAGGGACACGGCGGCTGGCCCCTCAACTGCTTCTGCCTGCCGGACGGACGGCCCTTCTTCGGCGGCACCTATTTCCCGCCCGAAGACCGCGGACACGGCCAGGTCCCCTGGCCGCAGCTGATCATGCGCGTCTCGGACTTCTACCATCGCAACAAGTCCGAGCTCGCCGCCAATGCCGACGCCATCGCGCAGAACCTCACGCACCTGACGCGGGCGCCGGACGCCGACGGCACCTCGCCTTCGCCCGACGACCTGGTCGCCGCCGCCCGCCGCATCTGCGAGCAGCATGACGACGCCTTCGGCGGCTTCGGCGCCGCGCCCAAGTTCCCGGCGCCGCACACGCTCAACTTCCTCCTCGGCCTCCGCGGAGCCGCCGTCGTCGAAGCCGACCGCGCGCTCGCCTCGCGCATCGACGCCGTGCTGACCATCACGCTCGGTTCCATGGCCCGCGGCGGCCTGTTTGACCAGGTCGGCGGCGGCTTCCATCGCTACTGCGTGGACCGCGACTGGACCGTGCCGCACTTCGAAAAGATGCTGTACGACAACGCCCAGCTCCTCGGCACCTACGCCGAAGCCTGGGCCCGCTACCGCGACCCGCTGTACGCCGACGTCTGCGTCGAGACCGTCGGCTGGCTGCTGCGCGAGATGCGTACCGCCAACGGCCTTTTCGCCGCCTCGCTCGACGCGGATACGGACCACCACGAAGGTACGACCTACGTCTGGACGGCGCCCGAAGTGGCCGACGCCCTCGGCGACGAGGCCTTCGCCTTCGCGCAGGCCTACGGCCTTTCGGACAAAGGCAACTTCGAGGGAAAGAACATCCCCAAGCTCAAGGGCGACCACGACGCGCGCCTTCGCTTCGCCGGCGCGAGACACAAGCTGCTCGCCTTACGCGACCGACGTCCGCAACCCGCGCGCGACGACAAGAACCTGCTCAGTTGGAACGCGCTGCTCATCGGCAACCTGGCCAAGGCGGGTTGGATCCTGAATCGGAGGGATTGGCTCGAGCTCGCCATCGAGATCGAAGCGAATCTCTGGCGGCGCTTCGCCCGCGAAGCGAAGGAAGTCCGCCTGCTCTCGGTCGCCCATGGCGACAAGACCGGCCTGGCCGGCAACCTGAGCGACTACGCCTGGCTCGCCGAAGCGGAATGCGCGCTCGCCGCCTTCGCGGAATGGGTCCGGCCGGGAATCGCGCATCCTTACGGCAAGCGTGCCGAAGACCTCCTCCTCGCGGCCCAGGAACTGTTCGGCGACCCCCGCTCCGTCGGCTCCTTCGTGGTGCCGGCCGACCGGGAAGACCTTTCGGTCCGCCAGAAAGACTGGTTCGACAACGCCATCCCGTCCGGAAACTCCTCCCTGCTCCACGGCCTCGGCCAGATCCAGATGTTGTCATCGGATGTCCGCTGGGCTCGTGAATTCACCGACCTTTCCACGGCATACGGCGGACTCTGCAAGAACGTCCCTAACGGCGTCGCCCATGCCTTGGACGGCATCGCCCGTTTCGCCATCGGGTACGCGACCGTGAAATCCGCCGGCGGCTGGGATGAATTGCGTATCGCGCTCAACGGCGACGATAAGACTCCGCCGCATGCCCGTCCCTATCGCCCCGTCTTCCTGCTTCAGGAGCCAGGCGCCGGCGGTTTCGCCGTCTGCGTGGGCCAGACCTGCCTCGCGGCCGTGAAGACCGCAACAGAGGCCGCGGAGAACCTCTGACGGGCAATCCGCTCTTGCCCGCCCCCGGGGGAGCGGGAACATCGTGGCAGGCATGTCAGCCGAACCCCACTACGTCTACGGCCAAGGGCAGAGCTCGCGCTCGAGCTACTCTATCCTGCTGGGGATGGTCATCGTCGAGGCCATCGGCTACAAGGAGAAGAAATACCGTCCGGACTGGAAACGGATCGCCATGCTCTTCCCGGTCTTCCTCGTGCTGGCCTGGGCAGCCCTGTCGGAAGCGAACTACTTCAAGGAAAGGTACATGAACGGCATCCCCACGACGCGAAGAGCCGACATGTATCTCTACCTGCCGGACACCTTGGCGAACTCCGCCACGGATCTCTTCCTCGGCAAGGAACAGATCAGGCAACGCGAACGGGCGAAACTCCTCGCGGTCAAGGACACGTACGGCAGGGCCGCCCACCTCTACCGCAAAGGCGAATATTTCGTCTCCGTCGCCAAGGCCGCCCTCGCCCGCCAGGACTACGCGGAGTTCGCGAAATACATCGGCACCGGCGCCCAGCTCACCCCGGCCAACCTCGAGGCCCAGCGCCTCTGCGCGGACCTCTTCTTCGCCTTCCAACGCCCGCTCGACGGCTATCAGCTGCTCGAGGAATCCCTGGTCTTCGCGAAACAGGACCGCGAGTACTTCCGCCAGTACATCTACCGCTGCTTCATGCTGGACCAGGACAGGCGCCTGATCGAGACCGCAGGCAAGTTCATCGACGACGCGGAGGTCTCCGCCGACATCAAGGCCGACCTGCGGATCGCCGCGGCCCAAGCCCATTTCCTGCGGGGCGACTTCGCGGACGCCACGAAGATCATCAAGGAACACCGCCTGGACCAGACCGCCGACGGCTACCTGCTCAACTGCCAGATTCTCTGGGAAAGCGGCGATCGGGCAGGCGCCCTCGCCGAGATCGACGCCGCCTTGGCGGCCTATCCGGCCGGCATCCGCCTGCTCGAGATCAAGGCCCGCTGGCTCAAGGAGACCGGCGAACTGGCGCGCGCGAAGGATTGCCTCGACCTGCTCGCCATCAGCATGCCCGACAACCCCGGACTGCTGACCCAATCCCTCTACCTCCTGCCGGGCGAAGCCAACCGCGCCCAACGCGCGCTCGTCGTGGAGAAAGCCGTCGCCCGCTTCGGCAACCAGGAACAGGCGATGCTCGACCTGGCCCGCTTCGGCAACGACACCGCCGACGTCGCCCTCACCTCGCGCCTGGCGAAGCTCGCCAAGGAGCGTCGCTTCACCAACCGCGTGCGCTTCGACCTCGTGCACGTCGAATGCCTGCTGAACGCCGGCCGCGCGCGGGAGACCATCCTGCTGGTCGACGAGCTCTACAAGCAGGCCGAACGCGACCAGTGGGTGGCCGAGACCCGCATCGCCTTCGAGGCGTTGCGCACGATCGCGTACTTCGCCGACGGCCAGACGGAGATCGGCTCGATCAACCTCCAGAAGCTGATGCAGAACCGCAGCGTGCCGCCGCAGGTGCTCATCTCGGCCAGCCGCAAGCTCATCGCCGCCCAGCGCTACGACGAGGCCAACGACGTGCTGATCCAGGCGCACCTGCAGAACGAGACCAACCAGGCCGTGCTCCAGCAGATCGTCCAGCTCAAGCTCGACCACCCGCGGATCGCGGCCGACCTGGAGACCTACCTTCGCCGGCTGATGCAGAATCGCCGACCCTCCAAGGAAGTCCTCCAGACCGCCCTGCGACGTCTCGGGTCGGACGTCTACCTCTTTTCGGGCGACCGCGAGACGCTGCTGCGCGACGTGGAAGCGAAGCTCAGGTAGCCGCTTCGGGCTTCGGACGTTCCGTCACCTCGAAATAGGTCACCGAACCGAGCTTGGTGCCGTCGGGCAACCAAAGTCCGCGGCTGCAACCGCGGTTCACGAACTCTTCGGCCTCGGAGGCGTTCAGGACGGCAGCCGCCATGGCGAGCCCTTCGGCCTCGAGGGCCGAGGTCGCGATCGAGCGGACCGGGCCAGGCAGTGAGACGACCTGACCCGTGCGAGGGTCCACCAGGTTGCCGTGCGTGGTGTCGGCGGTCTTGCTGGCCATCGCGAAGCGGCAGAGTTTGATCTCCGCATCCGCGCCGACGCCGATGCGCCAGCCGGCTCCTTCGCCAGGAGGGTCGAGGGCGAGGGTCACGCTGCCGGAGGCCATGAGCAAGGCGCGATGGATGCCCCAGCTGCTCTCAAGCATGTCCGCCATGCGATCCAACGCATAACCGCGGACGACCGCTCCGAAGTCGACGGCGCAACCGAACTTCACGCAGGTGAGTTCGCAGCCATCGAGGCGGAATTCGCCGTCGCGATAGGCCGACATCACCTGGTTCCAGGCCTGGTCATCAGGATTGAAAGGCATGTCTCCGCGGTTCTTCCAGTAGCCGAACAAGGCTCCCGCGGTGGCGTCGAAGGCCTTGCCGGTCTCGGCGCTGACGTCCTTGGAGAAATTCCAGAGGGCCTGCACGTGCTCCGAGGCCGCGACCATCGCGCCTTCGGGCATCTGGTTGATCGCCGCGACCGGTCCGCTGTCGTGACGCCGGTCGATCTGGAAATCAAGGTCGTCTAGATGCTGGAACAGGGCCTCCGCGGCGTTGCGGGCATAGACGCCGTCCTCCGACGCGATCCGGACCCAGAAACGGGAGCCGAAGGCCTCGTGCGAGAAATTGTGGATGATCGGGGTGTCTTCCATGGCTTACTTGCCGATGAAAACGCTTTCGTAGCCTTTGGCAACCAGCACCCAATAACGGTCCCCGCCTTCGCGGACCGTGAGGCTGCCGACCGCATACCCCGGGATGACCGGCTCGCTGGCGTCCGTCGCCGGGATCAGCCGCAGCGGCGCCTTGGAGGCCTGCGGAAATTCCCCGTAGCCGACCGGATACTTCCGCAGGTAATAAGGCAGCGGCCAATAGTGCCCGCCTTCGACGGCGATGTAGAATTTACCTTCCTTATAGGCCTCGCTGACCCGCTCGACACGGCTGACAAATTCGCGGACTGGCATAGCCGTCTCGGAATGCTTCGCGAAGTCGCCCGCCGCGTAGGCCGCCGAGACCAGCAAGCCGACCAGCAGTAATCCGTCCTTCCTCCAGCCCTCCCCGAGCTGAGCAGGCACCAGCAACACCAGCGGCAAGGCCATGACGCCGTAGAGCAGCCAAGGGGTCTTGTAAGGCAGGAAAAGGTGGAAGACGAAGATCAGCCCGACGAAGACCAAGATGAAGTCGGTGGCGCTAGAGCGGAACGGCACAAAGCGCTCCCGCAGATACCGCTGGAGCGAGAACTCCGCCAACCAGAGCGCGGCCCAGATCCATGGCCAATAGCTCACGGCCGTCAGCGTATCTTCGGAGCGTCCGCTCGCGACGCCGAACGAACGGGCCAGTTGTTGCCACCAGGTACGTAGCCCGTGGACATCGGTGAAGCCGACGCCCTGGAACATCACCCAGGAGCCGACCAAGCCCAACAAGAAGCCGGCGAGGTATCGGTCGGCCCACGGCTTGCGGACGACCACCAAGGCGACGAAGAAGAGGAGGAGATAGGCCGCCGCCGTGACCTTGCAGGCCAGAGCGAAGCCGAAGGCGAGGCCGGAGAGCATGCGCCAGAGGCCGCGACCCTCCGGAGATTCGGTGGCCTCGGAACGCAACCAGAGCACGACCCCCCATGCAAGCCCCGCGACCAGGAGCACTTCTTGCACGAAGTAGAATCCGAACGGCGCACCGCCTCCGACGAGGAGACAGAAGGCCGCGGCGGTGAGGCGCGACCATAGGCTCACGCCCGGCAACGCCAGGGCCGCAAGCGAGAGCAGCAACAGATAAAACCCGGCGACATTGCGGAGATAGGACTCGGACATCTCCGCGAAAGGGGTACCGGTGATCCTCGAAGCCGCGTTGAGCGAGAGGGCGAGCGTCGGACCATGGAAGCGATCCGCATTCGAGCTGTAGGGAAGGCCTTCGGACAGCTCCTTGGCCAAGGACCACTGCACGGCTTCGTCCGCATGCAGCGGCTGCGGCTTCCATTGCGCACGGAAAAGAGGCGGATCCTGCAACCCTACCGCCGAGACGAACAGGAGGCCAAGCAGCACGGCAACGAACACCGCCCAGGGCTTCTTCGTGTCGCCCGCGGCCATCGTTCAGGCCCCGAAATGCTTCTGCAGAGCCGTCTTGATCTCGAGCGGGACGAGGGCTGCCGACATCGGCCCCTGCCCTTCGCGCCAGGCGTAGACGGTCGTGAGGGCGCCCTTGGCGACGGCTCGCTCGCCGACGGCGGCGGTGAAACCCCAGACGAGCTTCTTGTCGCCGATCTCGTTCGGCGAGATCGCGACGGTCACCACGTCTTCGCGGTAGATCGGCGAAAGGAAGTCGCATTCGACGCGCACGCGCGGAAAGCCCGTCAGCTTCGAACCTTCGGCGCGGATGAACGGCAGCTTCAGTTGGCGGAAAAGAGCCTCTTCGGTCGCCTCGACCCAGAAGAAGACCGTGGAGAAATGCACGATGCCCGCGGCGTCGGTGTCGGAGAAATTGGCGCGATAATCTGCCGTGAAGGGGGCCATTCGCCTATCCAAGCCGTCCGGCCCGGGGGCGCAACCGTCAAGGCGCCTTCCGGCCGCCCTTACGCAACCAGGAGACCGACGTGGCTGAGCCTCCGGAGGCCTCCACGCAGGCCTGCAGGAAGGGCTGGGGCTCCTGCTGGACGGTGAACAGGTATAGCCGCGGCCCGGCGCCCTGCGGGGCCTTGCCGAAGGCTTCCAGCCATTCGCGTTGCCACCGGGTGTGGCCCTTCTGGGCTCCGCCGATCTTATGATAGGAGCTGTCCGAGTAGACCATCTTCGGCTCGCCCTTCCTCGACTCATAGAGTCGGACGCCATCCTGAAAGTCGGAGAAAACCACCAAGGCATCGTACGGCTCGGCCAGCAGCCGATCCACCCACGCGCCAAGCGAGCCCTTCTCGCAAGCGGCACGGACCTTGGCTTGGACGGACTTTCCGGTCGGCGTAAGGCTCTCGAGCGAGGTCTGCGTCGGTCCCTCCCGGAGCTTCGGCGCCACACCATGGAATTTACGGCCGTAGACGACCATGTCGCCCAACCCCACCACCCTTGCTCCGTCAAAACGGTAGACGTCCGCATCAGGGAACTCCTTCCGGATCTCGGCCTCGACGCGCGGGAGATAGGCACGCATCGATCCTGAGCAATCGAGGTAGACCGCGACGCGTTTCGCGCGGATGAACGCGCCCATCACGGGTCGGCCGACGAAACCGGCGCGGCTGCCTGGGCCTGAGCCGAGTCCGGCGCCGCCGAACGATCCATGGCCGCGGCCGAAACCACCCTTGCCTTGTCCGCCGGACAGACCCGCGAGCCCTATCTCCGGCGTCATCGCCTTCATCGGCGGCAAAGCCAGCGTCGCGCTGGCCGACTTCGAGGTCAGCCGACGCTGCGGCGTCGCGACCTTCGGCTTCCGCTGGATCGGGCGAGAAGCCGTCGGACCGCCCGACCTGCCCCCGGCTACCGCATGCGAGACGAACTCCTGTCTCGGCCCAGCCTTAGGCGTACGAAAGACGACCCAACAGGCCGCGACGACGAGCAGGCCGTGCAGCCCCAGGGAAAGCAGCAGGCCGCCTAGCGAGCGCTCCCTGGGACGACGCGCGACGATCGGTTGCGAACGGGTCATCACGCCAGTCTAGGCGACGCAGATCCGGCTCAAGCGAAGGGAGTGTCGGAGAATCCCCGCTGTCGGACCAGACGTTCGCCCCAGATGAAGTCCCGACAAAAAAGGCGAAGCACCTGGCTTCGCCTTTTCAGCCGCGCCGGAAGCCGGCTCAGCGAGCCGGAGCTGCGCCGCGGGAATTGCCCGTGGTAGAGGCGGCAGGACGGAAACGCAGAATCGCGTTCGCAGCCGCGGCGTTGGCAGGCGCGGACATCTCGACGGTGAAGAAACCGACGGATCCCTTGGTCGGGGTGACGCTGACGATCCTGGTGTCCGCAGGGAAACGGGCGTCCATGATGGTCATGCCTGCCTTGAGGTCGATGGAACCCGAGACCTCGGTGATGGTCTTGGCATCCTTAGCCAGCGTACCGACCGCCTGGATGAGGGGAGTGAAGGAGAACACGCCGTTGGTCACGTCCTCGGTGATCGCAGCGGAGATGACCATCTGCTTGTCCGTGACCTTCTTCTTGCGCTTCTTCTCGGGATCCTCGGGGTCGACGATCTCCTTGAAGGTCGGCAGCGACACGACTTCGGCGTCCTTGGGGACACCGCGGCCGCTGACCGGCATGCCGACATAGAGGTCGGTGTAGTTATGAAGGTCGTCGATGGTCTTGGCGCCCTTCTTGGCATTGCCGAACTTCACCATGATCGCAGCGCCCTCGGAGGCGGTGACGCATCGCTGGAGAATCGTGCCAGGCTTGTTCCCGTAGGCGCGGGAGGTGCTGATCAGGTAAAGACGAGGTCCCTTGTTGTCGCGGGCTCCGGCAAAGGACTTCTCCCACTCGTCCTCCCACTTCTTCTCTTCGGGGAAGCGCTTGTCGCCGCCGTTATTGCAGATGACGCGCCCGTTGGAGGCCGCGGTCAGAGGCTTGCTGAGCGTGAAGCTGACGTTGGGCTTGATGTCGGTGACCGTGGTCCCCGGGGCGATGCCCGTCCCGATGGCCATCATGTCGGTGATGAGCCCCGTGGTGTCCTTGCACTGCAGGACGGTCTGGCCGGAGGCGCCGCCGGTCACGATCAAGGTCACCGAACGGGCGAAGCCGCCGCCCTGGTTGTTGCGGTCGTTGAAGACCACGGGCGGGTCGGCGCGCATGCCTTTGTCAGGCTTGTACGCCGGGACCCCGCCGATGGCCTTGGTGCGGATCTGACGGACGCCGTCCTCGAAGTCGGAGAAGACGATCAACGCGTCATAGGAGCGGTCGTCCTTGAGGACGTCCAGCCAGGCGCCGACGGAGCCTTTCTTGAAATTCGTGTTATACTTCTTGAGAAGATTGCGCCCCGCGCTGGTGAGCTTGGCCGGGTTGGTCTCGGTCGCGACGATGTCTCCCTTCGCGTTCTTCTTGGAGCCGCCGCCGACGCGACGGTTCAGGAAGGCCTCGCCCTTGAACTTGTCGCCACCGACGACTTCGGCGTCATGGATGTCGATGAAGACGCCGTCGTACATGTAGACGTCGGCGTCGGGGAACTTGTCGCGGATCTCAGCCTCGACGCGGTCGAGGTAAGGCAGCATCGAGGCCGAGGCGTCGAAATAGACCGCCAGCCGCTGCGAGAAGATGTTCGCGCCCATCACCGGCTTCGCGACGAAGTTCTTGCCGCCGCCGGCGCCCATGCCCTTGCCGGCGCCGATGCCGCCGCCGGCGCCGCCGCCGAAGCCCTTGGACGCGCCGCCGGCCATCGCGCCGGAGACCATCGAGGAAGCGGAGGCCGAGCTCGGCAGGTCGGGCAACGCGATCGAAGCGGAGGCGCTCTTGGAAGTGATGCGGGTGGTCGTCTTCGCGAGCGACTTCACGTTCTTCGGCTGGACCTTGTGCTGGGTGCTCTTGACGCGGTCCCCTCCGGAACCGCCGCCCGCGCCGGTGGCGAAGGTGTTCGGATCCTTCTTGGCGTTGTCGGTGACGGTGGAGACGACGTAAGCGGCGGCGATGAAGACCAGCAGGACGTGGATCGCCAGCGAGACGGACAGACCGCTGGCGCCGATGCGTTTCCACAAGGAGCGTTTCATGCGCTTCGACCCGAGGGAGTCCGTCTCGACCTTTTTCAGGTCAACCGGAGGGACGTCGCCAGGAGGGGGCGTAGGGGTATCTTCGCTCATCGCTTAAAGGGGGTGGGCAATCTTCCCCCCTGCCCCGCCTGCTTCAACCCTTTTTGGCCCGCCTAACCAGGCCCGAACTCGCGTAAGAAATGGCTTGCGACTCAGCCGTCGCCGCTTTCTCCTTCGCCTCCCACTTATTGCAGGGTGGAGCAGCCCGGTTAGCTCGTCAGGCTCATAACCTGAAGGTCGTAGGTTCAAATCCTACCCCTGCACCCAATTTTAAAGCCTTGAAAGGCAGCCACTTAAAAAAGTGGTCAGAAAGTGTAGGATTAGGCTTGAACCGGTCGGAATTAATTGCACGGTATCAGGTATTAAATTTTTCCTACTGGACAATGGGGTAAGTAAGATAAAGCAGTAAAAAACAGGCGGCTTGCATAGGGGTATGCAAGCCGCCTCCTTTTTGAGGGGTCACTTCCCTTCCCTGGACACGAAAAAGCCCGGCTCCTTGCGGACCGGGCTTCGTCGTGCCTGCGGAGATCGGCTCAGCCGCCGCCGGTCATCTTCGTGATGAGCGCGATCAGCGGGAGGAACATCGCGAGCACGATCGTGCCGACGACCACGGCGAGGAACACGATGAGCACCGGCTCGATGATCGAAGTCAGCGCCGTCACCGCGTTGTCGACTTCTTCGTCATAGATGTCGGCGACGCGGTTGAGCATCTCCGGAAGCTGGCCGGTCTCTTCGCCGACCTGGATCATCGAGGTCACCATCTGCGGGAAGACGCCGGACTGCTCGAGCGGCACCGAGAGCGGCTCACCGTCGCGCACGCGATCATGCACGCGCTCGAGGGATTTCGCGATCACCACGTTGTCGAGGGTGTCGCGGGTGATCGAGATCGACTGCAGGATCGGTACGCCGGAAGCCATCAGGGTGCCGAAGGTGCGGGCGAAGCGGGAGACCGAGACGATCTGCACGAAGGCGCCGACCTTGGGGAGGCGGAAGATGATGCGGTCGAAGAGTTCCTTGCCCTTGTCGGTGGACAGCCAGCTCTTCAGGCCGGCGTAGATGCCGAAGATGAGGATCGGGGTGGCCCACCAGTAGACCGTGAGCAGCTTGGAGATGCCGACGACGAACTGCGTCAGCGGAGGCATCTGGGTCTTCTGGCCGTCGAGCAGCTTCTGGAAGGAAGGGACGACCTTCACCATCAGGATGTAGACGATGATGATGGCGACCGACATGACGACGCCCGGGTACACCATCGCGGACTTCACCTTCTTCTGGATGCGTTCGGCCTTTTCGCGGAACTTCGCGAGACGGTCGAGGACCTTGTCCAGCACGCCGCCCGCCTCGCCCGCGCGGATCATGTTGACGAAGAGCTTGTCGAAGACCTTCGGGTGGGCCTGGAGGGCTTCGGAAAGGTTGTTACCTTGCGAGACGCTCTCGGCGACGTTGGCGAGGATGGCCTTGAAGGCCGGATTGCGCTCCTGCTTCGTGATGAGTTCCAGGGCGCGGAGGAGCGGCAGGCCGGCGACGATGAGCGTGGCCAGCTGACGGGTCATCACCGTCACGTCGTTCTGGGAGACCTTGGACCCGAACGAGAAGCCGGCCTTGGCGGGGGCCGTGGCGGTCGCGGCAGGCTTCGCCGAACCGGCGTCGCTGGCCAGCGTGGTGACCATGAGGCCCTTCGCCATGAGCTTCTGGCGGGCCTGTTCGTCGTTGGCGGCCTCGATCTTGCCGGAGGTCTGCGCCCCGTTGCGATCGATCGCGGTATACTTGTAGTCGGGCATGGGAGTGGTGGGGTATGTTGAAGGTTAGGTGTACTTGAGGACTTCCTCGATGGAAGTGTGGCCGTCGAAGATGCAGCGCAGGCCGTCCTCGCGGAGCGGGCGCATGCCGGATTCGATGGCCTTCTGCTTCAGGACGAGGGTCGGCGCCTTCTGGGTGATGAGCGAGCGCAGCTGGTCGTTGATCGTCATCAGCTCGAAGAGGCCTTGGCGGCCCTTGTAGCCGGAACGGTTGCATTCCGGGCAGCCCTTGCCGAAGTAGAACTTCTTGTTGGCGATCTCGAGCGCGTCTACGTCGAGCATGTTGACGACGTCCTTGTCGGGCTCGTAAGGGGTGCGGCAGGTCTTGCAGATGCGGCGCAGGAGTCGCTGGGCGAGCACGCCTTCGAGCGAGGCTGAGATGAGGAACGGCTCCAGGCCCATGTCGATGAGTCGGGTGACCGCGCCGGGGGCGTCGTTGGTGTGGAGCGTGGAAAGCACGACGTGGCCGGTCAGCGAGGCCTGCACGGCGATCTGGGCGGTCTCGAGATCTCGGATTTCGCCGACCATGATGGTGTCGGGATCCTGACGGAGGAACGAGCGCAGCGCGGCGGCGAACGTCAGGCCGACCTGGTGGTTGATCGGCACCTGCATGATGCCTTCGACCTCGTATTCGACCGGGTCTTCGGCCGTCAGGATCTTGACGTCCTCGGTGTTCACTTCGCGGAGCGCGGAGTAGAGCGTGGTGGTCTTGCCGGAGCCCGTGGGACCGGTGACGATGAAGATGCCGTTCGGGCGGCCGACCATCGCGCGGATGCCCTCCTTGATGTCGTCCTGCATCGAGAGCGCCTCGAGGCTCAGGTTGACGACGGTCTTGTCCAGGATTCGGAGCACGACGGACTCCCCGAACTGCGTGGGCAAGGTCGATACGCGAAGGTCGATCTGACGGCCGCTGATGGTGGTCTTGATGCGCCCGTCCTGCGGCACGCGACGTTCGGCGATGTTGAGCGAGGACAGGACCTTGACGCGGGCGATGACGGCAGAGGCGAGGTTCTTGGGCGGAGGCGCCATCTCGTAGAGCGAGCCGTCGATGCGGAGACGGATGCGGAACTCGGTCTCGAAGGGCTCGAAGTGGATGTCCGACGCCTTGGCCTTGACGCCTTCCTGCAGGACGAGGTCGACGAAGCGGATGATCGGCGCCTGGCTGGCGGCCTTGGTGACGTCTTCATCGGTGACGGCGGCGGCTTCGACTTCGCCGAATTCGCCGAGGAGGTCCTCCATCGAGGAGGAGGTGGCTTCGCCGTAGACGCGGGTGACGGCGGCTTCCACCTGGGAAGGATCGGCGACGGCGAGCTCGATGTCCTTCTGGAGGATGAAGCCCAGTTCGTTGATGACGGACGAATTGAACGGATCCTTCGCGAGGAGGGTCAGCTTGCCGGCCTCGTCGGCGACAGGGAGCACGACGTATTTGTGGGCCTGCGGCGCCTTGAGGAGCTTGACGAGGGCGTCGCCCGGATCGGCCGGGACGGCGGAGTAGTACTGCACGTGCAGATGGTCCGCGATGGCCTGCAGGATGGTCGGGCGATCGGCGAGGCCTGCGTCCACGAGGCTGTCGCTGAACGACTTGCCGGTGGTCGCGTGGGACTCCCAGATCTCCTCGGCCTGGGCGGGCGTCACGAGGCCGGCCTCGAGGGCGATATCACGGATCACGTCACTATGGTCGTCGAACATGGGAATGGGTTGGGGAAAGGGTGGGGAAAGGTCAGCGCGACTGGGCACCTCCGCGCATGCGCTCGCGCATGGCTTCGGGATTCTGGCAGTAGTTGAAGACTTCTTCCTCGGAAACGAGGCCTTGGAAGAAGAGCGCCAGCAGGTCGCTGTCGATGGTACGCATGCCGCGCGAGCCGCCGGTCTCGATGTCGGTGAGCAGCTGGTAGGTCTTACCTTCGCGGATCTTCGCGCCGACGCTGTCCGTGCGGACCATGATCTCGAAGGCGGCGACGCGCTTGTCGTCGACGGTGCGCAGGAGGCACTGCGAGATGACGGCGGACAGGGAGGTGGAAAGCTGGGCGCGGATCTGGTCGCGGGCCGTGGCCGGGAAGGCGTCGATGATGCGGTCGATCGTACGGGTGGCGCCCGAAGTGTGCAGGGTGCCGAGCACGAGGTGGCCCGTCTCGGCGGCGGTGACGGCGGCCTCGATGGTCTCAAGGTCGCGCATCTCGCCGATCAGGATGACGTCCGGATCCTGGCGGAGGGCGGCGCGGACGCCTTCGGAGAACGAAGGGAGGTCGACGCCGACTTCGCGCTGGGTGATCAGGCAGTTCTTGTGGGCGTGCGTGTACTCGATCGGGTCCTCGATCGTGATGATGTGCCCCTGCTCGTTCTCGTTGATCCAGTTGATCATCGAGGCGAGCGTGGTCGACTTGCCGGAGCCGGTCGGCCCCGTGACGAGGACCAGGCCGCGGGCGCGCTTGAGCATGTCCTTGATCACCGGGGGCAGGCGGAGCTGCTCGAGGGTGAACATCGCGGACGGCAGGAGGCGCAGCACCATGCCGTAGCCGCCGAGGCCACGGAAGGCGTTCACGCGGAGGCGGGTCTTCTGGCGATAGGAGAAGGCGAAATCGGCTCCGCCGTCGGCGTCGAGGCGCGCGAGCTGGGCGGGCGGCACGACGGCCATGACCATGGCCTTGGCGGCGGCCTCGTCCAGGGCCGGGCCGTCGATGGAGACGACGGAACCGTTGATACGGAGGCTCGGGGAACGGCCCACGCGGATGTGCAGGTCCGAAGCGCCATTCTCAAGCATGGCCTCCAGGAGCTGGTTCATCTCGTAGGCCATGGGCTCAGATGACGTCGTCCGCGACGGTGGCGCCAAGCACCTCTTCGATGGTCGTCATGCCGGAGGCGACCTTGCGCTGGCCGTCCTCGCGCATGGTGCGCATGCCCGCCTCGCGGGCCTTGCGGCGGAGGTCGACGAGGTTGGAGCCGCCGTAGATCATCTCCTGGATCTCCTCGGTGATGACGAAGAGTTCGAAGACGCCGCGACGGCCCTTGTAGCCGCGTTCGCCGCACTTGGGGCAGCCGGGGCCCTTCATCGGCGTGGCGCTGGCAAGGTCGTGCTCGGTCATGCCGATGGATTCGAGGTCCTTGGCGGTGGGCTTGTTCGGGGCGGCGCAAGCCTGGCAGTTGCGGCGCACGAGTCGCTGCGCGAGCGCTCCGCGCAACGCGGCGGACACGAGGAACGGCTTGACGCCGATGTCGACGAGTCGGGTGACGGCGGAGACGGAGTCGTTGGTGTGGAGGGTCGAGAACACCATGTGGCCGGTGAGGGCCGCGTTGATCGCGATTTCGGCGGTCTCGAGATCTCGGATTTCACCGATCATCACGATGTTCGGCGCCTGACGGAGCATGGCGCGAAGGGCCGCGGCGAACGTCATGCCGACGTCGCGCTTGACCTGCACCTGGTTGATGCCGGCCATCTGGTATTCGACCGGGTCTTCGACGGTGATGATCTTGCGGTCCGGCTTGTTGATGTAGTTCAGCGCGGAATAAAGCGTGGTCGACTTGCCGGAACCGGTCGGACCGGTGACCAGGAAGACGCCGTCGGAGCCGGAGATGAGGCCCTGGAACTTGGCCTGGTCGTCGGCGAAGAAGCCCAGCTCGGGAAGGCCGAGCTTCAGGCCTTCCTTGTCGAGGATTCGCATGACGATGGACTCGCCGTAGACGGTGGGCAGCACGGAGACGCGCAAGTCGATGTCGCGGCCGCCGGTGCGGGCCTGGATGCGTCCGTCCTGCGGGATGCGCTTCTCGGCGAGCGAAACTTCCGCCATCAGCTTGAGTCGGGAGATGATGGAAGGCTGCAGGCGCTTGGGCGGACCCTTCATCTCCTGAAGCACGCCGTCGACGCGGAAACGGACGCGGAAACGCTTCTCGAGCGGCTCCAGGTGGATGTCCGAAGCCTTGCGACGGATGGCGTCGACGATCAGCGAGTTGACGTAACGGATGATCGGGGCGTCGTCTTCCTTGACCTCGCCGCCCTGAGGCAGCTCGACGGCGAGACCATCGCCGCCATCCTTGCCCAGGATGTCGGAATAAGAGTTGGCGCCGCCGATCTGACCCCCGTTATAACAGCGTGAAATGGCTTCCTTGAGGGCGTCGGGCGGGGCCAGCTTGGGGTTGATCGCAAGCTTCAGGACGCGCGACACGGAGTCGATGGTCTCGGTGTCGAGCGGGTCGGAGATGGCGACGAGCAGCTCGGTGCCGTCCATCTGCAACGGCAGGATGTTATGCTTCTCGGCCTGCTCGCGGCTGATGAGTTTGAGGATGTCGTCGGCCGGGGAGACCTGGCCTACGTCGACGACCTCCATGTCGAACTCAAGGCTGAGGGCCGCGGTGATCTTGGCCCAGGAGACCTTGTTGGTCTCGACTAGCTTGGCGATCGCGAGGGTGTCAGCATTCTGGCCCTCGGGCACGGGCTGGGTCGCGGCGTAGGCCTCGGTCACGTCGGCAGGGGACACCAGTCCCTTGTCCTGAATGAATTGAATGACGTAGTCGTCGGCGGTCGTCACAGTGGGGAAATCCGGAGCGGAAGATAGGGGTAGGGAAATTGTTCCTCAGAGAGGTGAACAACGGGGAAAATACCCTAAATCCGGGCACCTTGCCCGCAACCGCAAATTAACCAAAGATACTCGGATTCAGGGAGCCGGGAGGCGACCGACCAAGTCGGCGACCTGCGCGCGCAGGAATCCAAGCTCTCCGTCATTCCAAAGCACGACATCGGAGCGCTTAACCTTCTCCGACAGAGGCATTTGCGAAGCGATACGTCGGGAGATCTCCACGTCGGTCAGACCCTTTTTGAGCAAGCGTGCACGCCGAGTCTCCTCCGAGCATGCGACGCACACGATGAAGGCGAAACCGGAGGTCAGGTTCTTTTCGAAGAGCAGCGGGATTTCGACCACGTGGTGTCGCTTGGCATCCAAGACGGCCGCCTGCCGACGACGAGCCACCTCCGGATGGGTCAAGCCTTCGAGGAAGCTCAGTTCTGCCGGATCGCCGAAGACCTTCTCCGCGATCCAACGCCGGTCAGGCCGACCATCGGCCCCGAGGCACTCATCCCCCCAGCGAGCACGCAACGCATGCACGCAGGCGGCGGACTCCAGCACCTGGCGGGCAAGCTGATCAGCATCGACGACATTGAAGCCGAACTCCGCAAAGCAAGCGGCGGCGGCGGACTTGCCGCACCCGATGCCGCCAGTGAGTCCGATGACCATGCCCTACCCTACCCATCCCGCCCGCCGAGGGCAAACCTCAAGCAGGGCTGGGCGCGGACTGCAGCCCCGGTCCGGCGTCGGCCGCTGGTGCGGTGGCAGGCTGGACGGCTTCGGAAACGGGGGTGGCGGTCACGACCGGGCCGGCGATCGGCGTCTGGATCGAGCCAGTCTTGAGGATTTCCATCACATGCATGCCGTCGAGGGTCTCATGCTGCAGAAGGGCTTCGGCGATCTTGCGATGCGCCTCGGCGTTTTCGGAGATGAGCTTCTCGGCACGGGCGTACTGCTCCTGGACGATAGCGGAGATGGCTTCGTCGATGCGGCGGGCCGTGGCGTCGCTGTGGTTCTGGGTCCGCGAGATCTCGCGGCCGAGGAAGACGGTGTCGGAATTCTCGCCGTAGGCGATCGGGCCGAGGTCGCTCATGCCCCAGTCGCAGACCATCTGGCGCGCGAAGCGGGTGGCCTGCTTGATGTCGCTCGAGGCGCCGTTGGAAATCTCTCCGGAGATGACTTTCTCGCCGATACGTCCGGCCATCGCCATGCAGATGTAGTCAAGGAGGCGCCTGCGGGAATAACCGAGGATTTCCTTGGTCGGCATGAGCATGGCCATGCCGAGGGCGCGCCCTCGAGGGATGATGGTGACCTTATGGAGAGGCAGAGCGCCGTCGTCGATGAGGGCCTGCACGACAGCATGGCCGGCTTCGTGATAGGCGGTGTTCCTGAGGTCGGCCTCGTCCATGACCTTCTTGCGCTCGCGGCCATAGGCGATCTTGTCGCGCGCCTCCTCGATGTCCGACATCTCGACCTTGTCGCGATTACGGCGTCCCGCATGGAGCGCGCCTTCGTTGAGGAGATTGGCGAGGTCGGCGCCGGACATGCCGGTCGTGATGCGGGCGACCCGCTGAAGGTCGACCGAAGGAGCGAGTTGGAAACGCTTGGCATGCACGGCCAGGACGGCCTCGCGGCCGCGGAGGTCGGGAAGGTCGACGAAGACCTGGCGGTCGAAACGGCCGGGACGGAGCAAGGCGGAGTCGAGCACGTCGGAACGATTGGTGGCGCCGATCACGATGACGCCGGCCTGGCCGTCGAAGCCGTCCCTCTCGACGAGGAGGGACTTGAGGGTCTGCTCGCGTTCGTCGTTGCCGCCGCCGACGCCGGCGCCGCGCTGACGGCCGACCGCGTCGATCTCGTCGATGAAGATGATGCAGGGAGCGAGCTTGCGGGCCTGCTCGAAGGTGTCGCGCACGCGGGCCGCGCCGACGCCGACGAACATCTCGACGAAGTCGGAACCGCTGATGCTGAGGAAAGGTACGCCGGCCTCGCCGGCGACCGCGCGGGCGAGGAGCGTCTTGCCCGTGCCGGGAGGACCGACCATGAGCAGGCCCTTGGGGATGCTCGCGCCGATCTTGGTGAAACGTTTCGGGTCCTTGAGGAAGTCGACGATCTCCTTCACCTCTTCCTTGGCCTCGTCGCAGCCGGCGACGTCCTTGAAGGTGGTGGTCTCCTTGTCGGTGGAGTTGAGGCGCGCGCGGGACTTGGCGAACTGCATCGCTCCGCGGTTCGCGTTCTTCAGGAAGCGATACATCATGAACAGCACCACGCCCGAGACGAGGAGCGTGGGCAGCACGTTATAGAGGAACATCGTCCAGCCGGTCTGGGCGGGGACTTCCTTGAAGGAATCTCGGGCGACCGAGGCGCGCAGGACTTCGAATTCCTTCTCGGTCAGGTGGCCGTCGGCATAGAAACGCGACTTCTCGTCTTCCTTGGCGCCCGCGACCTCGAGTTCGCCGGTGACATGCACCCAGCGCTCGGAGCCGGCGGTCGGGTTAGGCTGGAGCGTGAGATTCTTGATCTTCTTCTCCTGGGCATAAGCAAGGACCTGCGTGACCTCCAGCTTCTGGACGGCGTTGCGGGAGTCGGCGCCCGGGATGTTGAAAAGGGCGATGATGGCGGCCATCAGCAGCAACCAGACCAGCACGGGCTTGGCGTTCAGTCGCGGTCCGTTCTTATTATCATCCGGCTGGTCGTTTTGACTCATGGGCAGAGGATTTAACCTAAGCAGGGGCCAAGCCAAGTCAACCGGAGAGCCCCCCTTGTCGGCCCATCCAGACGGGCCGAAGCGGCGGGCGGAATGCCGGGCACCCACACGATGCTTCCGGCCGACAGCACGACCGGCAGCGCTTCCCGTTGCTCCGCAGGGATTTTACGGTTGATGAGCAGGTCGGAGAGCTTCGCCGAACCAGGCGACCCCAAGGGCTGATAACGATCGCCGTCCGCCCTGCCCCGCCACGCCAGCGTCGTCGGCGGCGCGACAAGGTAGACTTCGCGCGCGGGCGAAATGTCCCCACGGGACAGACTTGCCCACAAAGTCTCGTCGACATCGACGATCTCGGCCAGCAGACCGGATTCGTCGTCGGCCACTCCTGGCCGCAAGGAACGTTCGACCTGCCCGTAAGCCGAAGGCTCGCGAAGGACGGCCAGGTCGCCGCCTTTCACCCGCAACACCAAGCCGCGGACGGCGGACTGGGCCTCGGCGCCGGAACCGATCGCCGCGGTCAGGGGCTCAAGGGATTTCGAGCCCGCGTCGGATACGCCATGATGGTAAAGGAACTCCCGGAGACATTCCTGGATCAGGGCGGAGGGACGACCCTTCAACGCGCCCACAGGCATGCTGCCGTCATTCGCGACCGCACACCCGAGTTCGCGCGCCCACAGGAGCAAGGCGGACTGGGCCTCACCGATGATGCGCGCGGAACGGGCGAAGCCCTCGGCATACCCGGGGCCTAGGGCGATTTCGCCGCCGCCGGCCAGCCAGGCCCTGATGCGATTACGGGCCGCGACCGGCAGGAGATTCGTCGCATCCTCCCGCCACGGGATACCGGCCGAGCGAAGCGTAGCAAGCAAGGCCGCCTTGGGCAGACCTGCCTCGATGAGCGGACGCCAGCGCCGATGGCCGTCGCGGAACGACTGCAAGACGCGTGGCGCGGCGAGCCCCGCCAAGCCGGCCCCGCGTGCAAGACGGAGCAGCGCGTTCTCGACGACGTCATCGAGGTGATGCGCGGTGCAGAGGACCTCGAAACCGATTGCCTGGCGCTGTCGGGCGAAGAATGCGTCGCGGGCGGAACGCAGGCCCGCCTCGGTGGCGGCGCCCTGGGCTTCGCGCCGCCCTTGAGCGCAAGGCACGTCGAGGGCGGTGCAAAGCGCGGAAACGAAACGCGCGTCTTCCGCGGAAGCCTCGCCGCGGACGCGATGATCGAAATGCAGGACGCGGAGCCGCGGACGCAGGGTCGGGTCGGCCCACAGCGCGCAGAGCAGATAGACCGAATCCGCGCCGCCCGAGACGGCGACCGCGACCGGGCCGTTTCCTTCCGGCGGCACCGGCAGCCGCGGCAGCCGTGAAGCGGCCGCGCGCAAGGCGACGGGATTGGGCAGGCTCATCGGCACGCGCTCATCCTACGTCGCGCCGAGACCCTGCCAATCCAAAGCGGACGTCAGAACGACAACGTCTCCTTGCCGTACCAGCGACGGAGCGCCTCGGGCACGCGCACGGTCCCGTCGGCCTGGAGGTTGTTCTCCAGGATGGCGGCGAGGACGCGCGGCAGGCCGAGACCGGAACCGTTGAGGGTATGGACGAACTCCGGCTTCCCGTCCTTCGGGCGGAAACGTATCCCCGCGCGGCGGGCCTGGAAATCGGTGAAATTGGAGCAGCTCGAGACCTCGAGCCAGCGCTTCTGGCCGCCGGCCCAGACTTCGAGGTCATACTGCTTGCTATGCGAAAAGCCGATGTCGCCCGCGCAGATCATTAGCACGCGGTAAGGCAGGTTCAGCTTCTGCAGCAGGCGCTCCGCGTCGCCGCGGAGGAGTTCGAGCTCCTCGAAGGACTTGTCGGGATGCGTCCACTTCACGAGCTCCACCTTGTCGAACTGGTGCAGGCGGTTCAGGCCGCGCACGTGGGCGCCCCAGCTGCCAGCTTCGCGACGGAAGCACGGGGTGTAGCCGCAGCGCTTCACCGGGAGCGAGGCCTCGTCGAGGATCTCGTCGCGGAAGAAGTTCGTGACCGGCACCTCGGCCGTGGGAATCATGTAGAAGTCATCCGTCTGCGCATGGTACATCTGCCCTTCCTTGTCGGGCAGCTGGCCGGTGGCGGTGGCGGAGGCAGCGTTGACGAGCAAAGGCGCGTGGACCTCGGTGTAGCCGTTGGCGCCGGCCTCCTCGAGGAAGTATTGGATCAGCGCGCGGACGAGGCGGGCCATGTCGCCCACGTAGAACGGGAAACCGGCTCCGGTGACCTTCACGCCTCGCTCGAAGTCGATCGCCTTGTTGAACCAGGCGATATCCCAGTGCGGCTTGGCGGCGGGCGAGATCAGCTTCGCGTGGTCGCCCCATTCGAGGATGACCTTGTTGTCAGCCTCGGTGCGTCCTTCGGGCACGGAGTCGTGCGGGATGTTCGGGACGGACAGCGCGACGGCCTTCATCTGCTCCTCGGCTTCGGAAACCTTCTTCTCCAGCTCCTTCACCTTGGCGGAGGCGGCCTTCATCTCGGCGACCTTGGCCTGGAATTCCGGCGACCCCTTGGGCATCGCGGCCATCTCCTTGTTCGCGGCGTTCTGCGCGGAACGCGCGACCTCGAACTCGGCCACGGCGTGGCGACGGGCTTCGTCGGCGGCGAGGACGGCGTCGAGGTCGACCTGGAATTTCTTCCGGGCGACGCCCTTGCGGACGAGGTCGATGTTTTCGCGAAGGAACTTGGAATCCAGCATGGGCGGACTTTGCCCAAATCCCCCGCCCGAGGGCAACGGGGAATTATCACGCAAGCCCACCGAGGCACGACGGGGGAAAGAAATACGTTGAGCCGAGGCCTTAAAACCTTTGCTTAAGACCACACCACCATGACCGAAGCCAAGAAAGACGCCCCCTCCGCCGCACCCGCTCCCGACGCCTGGACCAAGTGGGTAGCCCTCTCCACCACGATCCTCGCCGTGTGCGCCGCTTTCGCGACGCTCAAGGGCGGCAGCTTCTCCACGAAGACCCAGCTGGCCACGGTCACCGCTTCCAACAAGTGGGCCTACTATCAGGCCAAGAGCCTGAAAGAGACCGCCCGCGACACCGAAAGCACCATCATCAAGGTGATCGAGACCGCCGCGAACACCCCGGAAGCCAAGGCCGCCGCCCGACAGGCCATCGACAAGGCCGACAGCGAGATCAAGCGCTACAAGGCCGAGAAGGCCGAGATCATGAAGGACGCCCAATATTACGACGCCGAAGCCGCCTACAGCCAGTCCCGCGGAGGCAATTTCGGCCTCGCGATCATGTTCCTGCAGATCGCCATCATGCTCTCCGCCATCGCGGCCCTGATGAAGAAGAAGGTCTTCTGGATCATCGGCCTCTGCGCCGGCGCGATCGGGGTCGGCTACCTGACCTACGCGTGGCCGCTCTACGAGAAGATCAACCCGCCGGTCGTCGTCCCGACCCACCCGGACGCCGCCAAGTCCTTGAAGTAAGCCCCCTCGACAGGCGTAAAAAGATAGGCCCCGCAGCGCGAACTGCGGGGCCTATTTTTGCTATGCTTACGCTTAGACTCGGCTCGCCTCAGGGGCGAAGACTTCGTCCGGACGGAAGAAACGACGGACCTCGGCCTCCGCGGCGGCGGGGCTATCGGAGGCGTGGCAGACATTACGCATCATCTCGGTGCCGAAATCGCCACGGATGGTGCCCTTGGGAGCCACTTTGGAATTGGTCGGTCCGAGGAGCTCGCGGACACGGGAAATCACATTGTCACCGGTGAGGACGGCGACGATCACCGGACGCGAGGACATGAAGGCCTCGATCTCTGGGTAGAAAGGCTTGTCGGCGACGTGAGCATAATGCTCGCGGAGCTGGGCGGAAGTCAGCCGGGTCATCTTGCTGGCCTGGATGTCGAAACCGGCGGCTTCGAAGCGCGCCAGGACGGTGCCGCAGAGGCGGCGCTCCATGCAATCGGGCTTAAGGATGATGAGGGTCTTTTCCATAGGGTGCCCTTCGGACCGAAGGGTCGTTAAACATGCGGTTTTTATGCCCGAAATACAAGCCTAACCTCCGAACACCCAAGAAAACGGCCTAATTACCCTTAAATATGAAGCAAATAGCCTGCACGGCGAGCGCTTTCCCCTGCCCGATCGAGTCCATCCCTTCGTTAGTCGTGGCCTTGATGCCGACCTGGGAAGAGGCAATCCCGATGATTTCGGCGACCCGTGCCTTCATCGCCTCGACGTGCGCCATGACCTTGGGGCGTTCGCCGATGATGACGACGTCGACGTTCCCGACCCGCCAGCCGCCGTTCGCCTTCGCTTCAGCGACGGCTTTCTTCACGATTACGGCCGAATCCAATCCTTTGATGGCCGCATCGTTGTTCGGGAAATAATAGCCGATGTCACGCAGCCCCGCTGCGCCGAGGATCGCGTCGGCGATCGCATGCAGCACGACGTCGGCGTCGGAATGACCGTCCGGGCCCACGTCGGAAGGAATCCGTACTCCGCCGAGGATGCAGGGCCGCCCGGTGACGAGCGGGTGGATGTCATACCCAAGACCGACGCGAATCTGGGACGGGTTCATGGCCGTTTATTAGGCGAGAAACGGCCCAAAGGGAAGCCCTTGCACAAAACCCTTGAAACGCCCTCCCCGAGGAGGCATGTTGAGGGCCTGTCAGTCTTAAGGCGCGGTAGCCAAGTGGTAAGGCCGGGCTCTGCAAAAGCCCCATGCGTCGGTTCAATTCCGACCCGCGCCTCCAGTTTAAACAAGAAGGGCGTCCCGAACCGGGACGCCCTCTTCATTTGGCCGACCGAACGGCTTAGCGGACCGTCTTGCTGAGGTTCGCGACGCCGTTGACCTTGGAGTTAACGCGCAGACGCAGTCCGTTGAGGCGGATGAAGCCGGTGGCGTCGTCCTGATTGTAGGCCTTGGTCGGATCGGCTTCCATCGTGGCGATGTGCGGGTTGTAGAGCGAACGGGCGCTCTTGCGGCCGGCGACGTAGACGTTGCCCTTGTAGAGCTTCACGCGGACGGTGCCGGTGACGTTGCGCTGCGACTCGGTGATGAGAGCCTGGAGGGCGAGGCGCTCCGGGGCATACCAGAAGCCGTTATAGACGAGGGTGGCGTAGCGCGGGACGAGCGAATCGCGCAGGTGCATGACCTCACGGTCCATGGTCAGCGACTCGATCTGGCGGTGGGCGAAGTGCAGGATGGTGCCGCCCGGGGTCTCGTAGACGCCACGGCTCTTCATGCCGACGAAACGGTTCTCGACCATGTCGACGCGGCCGACGCCATGACGGCCGCCGAGCTTATTGAGGGTGCGCATGACGCCGAGAGGATCGAGTTTCTTGCCGTTGACGGCGACGCAGTCGCCCTGGCGGAACTCGAGTTCGACGTATTCCGGCTTGTTCGGGGCGTCCTCCGGGGAGACGGAGAGCTTGAACATGGCCTTGTTCGAGGGGTGGAAGGCGTCCATCCACGGGTCTTCGAGGATGCCGGCTTCGTAGGAGATGTGAAGGAGGTTGCGGTCGGAGGAGTAAGGCTTCTTGGCGCTGGCCTCGACCGGGATCTTGTTGTCAGCGCAATAGGCGATCATCTCGGCGCGGCCGGGGAAGTCCTTGCGGAAGGCTTCGTTGCGCCAGGGGGCGATGATCTCGAGGTCAGGGGCCAGGGCGGCGCAGGTGAGCTCGAAGCGGACCTGGTCGTTGCCCTTGCCGGTGGCGCCGTGGGCGATGGCGGTGGCGCCCTCCTTGCGGGCGATCTCGACCATACGCTTGGCGATGAGCGGGCGCGCGATGGAGGTGCCGAGGTAATACTGTCCTTCGTAGATGGCGCTGGCCTGCATCATCGGGAAGATGAAGTCGCGGGCGAACTCGGCCTGGAGGTCGTCGACGTAGAGCTTGGAAGCGCCCGTCTTCATGGCCGTCTGCGTGAGACCCGGGGGGTCGTCGTCCGGGCCGATGTCGGCGCAGAACGCGATCATCTCGGCGTTGTGCTTGTCCTTGATCCAGGAAAGGAGGACGGAGGTGTCGAGGCCACCGGAGTAGGCCAGGACGATTTTCTTCTTCTTGCTCATGTTAGTGGTATGGAAAAATCAGCCGCGGTGCGCGGCGAGGTGCGCGAGGATGGCCTTCTGCACGTGCAGACGGTTCTCCGCCTGGTCGAAGATGATGCTCTGCTTGCTCTCGAGCACTTCGGCCGAGACTTCCTCGCCGGGGTGGGCCGGGAGGCAATGCATGAAGTAGGCCGAGGGCTTGGCCAGGGCCATCAGCTTCGCGTTTACCTGGTAGGGCTGCATGGTGCGCAGGCGTTCGGCCTTCTCGGCCTCCATCCCCATGCTCACCCAGACGTCGGTGTAGACCATGTCGGCGCCCTTGACGGCGTCGGCGGGGTCGGTCGAGAACGTGAAGGTCTCGGGCAGGCCGTCCTTCTTCAGCTGGGCGCGGATCTCGTCGCCGGGCTCGTAGCCGGCCGGACCGGCAAGCGCGATCTCGACGCCGAGGGCGGCGCCGCCGAGCACGAACGAATTGGCCATGTTGCAGGCGGTGTCGCCGAGGAAGGCGACCTTCTTGCCCTTCAGCGAAGCGGCGTACTGGTCCGGACGGCCGGGGGCGTAACGCTCCGCGAGCGTGAACATGTCCGTCATGAACTGGCACGGATGCAGGAAGTCGGACAGCGCGTTGACGACCGGCATCGTGCCGCAGCGGGCGAACTCCTCGAGCAGGCTGTGCTCGTGGCAACGGATCACCATGCCATGGAGGTAACGGGAAAGGACGCGGGCGGTGTCCGCGACGGTCTCGCCGCGCGAGATCTGGAGGTCGTCCGCGTTGAGCATCACCGGCAGGCCGCCGAGCTCATGGACGCCGACCTGGAAGGAGACGCGGGTGCGGGTGCTCTTCTTGAAGAACATCAGGCCCCAGGACTGGTGCGCGAGGGCGGCTCCGGCGGCCTTGCCGCGGCCGGCCTTGAGCGCCGCGGCGGCGGCGAAGACCTGGGCCGTCTCGGCCGGGCTCAGGTCGGTCTCCTTCAGGAAATGACGCATCTCGGAAAGCGTTGGAACATACCCCTCCCTGCCCGTTTGGACAGAGGAAAATAAGGGCGGAAAGGGCTTAGGCCGCCTTCCAACCGACCAAGACCTGACGCAGGATCGCCACGGCTTCGGCCAACTCCTCAGACGAGGCGTTGAGCGGAGGCAGCAGGCGCACGGCGACGCCGCCGGCGGGGGCGGTCAGCAGGCCGGCCTCGCGCAAGGCGGCGACGACCGGAATCGGGTCGATATGCAGGATGACACCGACCATGTAGCCGGCGCCGCGCACTTCCTTCACGAGGTCGGGACGGAGCGCGACGAGTTTGCGCAGTTCGTCATGCCAGGCGACGGAGCGCTCGGCGACCTTGGCGACGAGCTGTTCGGCTTCGAGGATCTCGAGGACGGCCAGGCCCGCGGTGGCCGCAAGCGGACCGCCGCCGAAGGTGGTGCCATGCGACCCGGCCTGGAAGAGGTCGTCGTGCGGAGGCGACATCCAGATCGCGCCGATGGGGAAGCCGCCGCCGAGGCCCTTGGCCATGGCGATCGCATCAGGCTTCACGCCCGCGTGCTCATAGGCGAAGAACTTGCCGGTACGGCCGATGCCGCACTGGATCTCGTCGATCATGAACAGGATGTTGCGCGCGCGGCAGAGCTGCTCGACGCCGCGGAGGAACTCAGGGGTCGCCGGGTTGACGCCACCTTCGCCCTGGATCGATTCGATCAGCACGGCGGCGGTGGTCTTCGCGTCGATGGCCTTGTCCCAGGCGGCGAGGTCGTTGATCGGCACGGCGGTGAAGCCGGACAGCAGGGGACGGAAGCCCTTCTGGATCTTCTCCTGCGGCGTGGCGGACATGCCGCCGAAGGTGCGGCCATGGAAGGCCTTCTCGGCGACAACGACGCCGATGCAGGCGCCTTCCGTGCCGGACTTGCGCTGGCCGTGGAGACGGGCGAGCTTGAGCAACCCTTCGTTGGCTTCGGCGCCGCTGTTGCAGAAGATGACGCGTCCCGGACCGCAGCGCAGTGAGAGCGCATGGGCGAGCTGCCCCTGAGGTTCGTTACGGTAGAGGTTGCTGACGTGGACGAGCTTGCCGGCCTGCTCGGTTACGCGCTTCACCCAATGCGGATGGGCGTGGCCGACGGCGTTGACAGCGATGCCGGAGGCGAAGTCGAGGTAACGCTTGCCGGCATCATCCCAGACAGGCGGCCCCTGCCCCTTCACGAGCGTGATGGGCGGGGCACCATAGTTGAAGGCGACGTTCGCCGCGTAGTTCGCGGCGGCGGAATCTGAGGACGGACTGCTCATCAACCGTGGACGATTTCGGTGCCGATGCCCTTGTCGGTGAAGACCTCGAGCAGGAGTGCGTGCGGGACGCGGCCGTCGATGAAATGCACGCGGCGGACGCCTTCCTTCAGGGCCTTCACGGCGCTGTCGACCTTCGGGATCATCCCGCCGGCGATGACGCCCTTGCGCTTGAGTTCGTCGACTTCGCTGACCTTCAGCGTGGTGATCAGGGAAGAAGGATCCTTCGGGTCGGCGAGCAGGCCGGGGACGTCGCTCATGAAGATGAGGCGGCGGGCCCGCAGGGAGTTGGCCACGGCCGCGGCGGCGACGTCGGCGTTGGTGTTGTAGGCCTGGTCGTCGGCGTCGAGCGCGATGGGCGAGACGACCGGCAGATGTCCGTCGGCGAGGGCTTTCTTGATCAGCTTCGTCTTCACGAACTTGATGTCGCCGACGAAGCCGATGTCGACCGGCTGGCCTTTGTCATCGGAACCGAAGAGCTTCTCGCAGAGGTTGACGTGGTTGCCCGGCATGCCCAGCGGGTTGGCGCCGCGGGCCTTGAGGGATTCGCAGATCTGTCCGTTGATCTCGTTGTTGAGGGTCTCCTCGACGATCTTGACGGTGGCGGCGTCGGTGACGCGCATGCCGCCGCGGAACTCGGACTTGATGCCGGCCTTGTCCATGGCGCGGGTGATGGCCTTGCCGCCGCCGTGCACGACGACGACCTGGATGCCCACGGCCGCCAGGAAGGCGATATCGGTGGCGACGCGGTCGCGGCCCTCGGGATTCGGGTCGTCCATGAAGCTTCCGCCGTACTTCACCACGAAGGTGGAGCCGCGGAACTTATGGATGTAAGGAAGCGCCTCGAGGAGGACCTCGGCTTTTTGCGTGGCAGGAATGCTCATCTTGCGGGACGGAGTGTCGGCCGTGCGGACGGGAGAGTAAACGGAAAAACCCTACTCGCTCTTGTTGTAGTTCACGTAGCCGTCGGTGAGGTCGGCGGCCAGGAGCCGGAACTTCGCGTCACCGAGGTTGAGCTTCAGCCGGACGGCGAAACGGGCGGCCTTCACGACCTGCTTCCACTTGGGCTTGTTCTCGGGCAACGGCTTGCCCCCGAGGACGGCCGGGACGTCGTCGTAAAAGATGTCGAGCTTGGCTTCGTCGAGACCGGTCCGGGCATAGCCGGCGGCGTCGGCCAGGCGGCCCCAGTTCGGGTCTTCGCCGTACCAGGAGGACTTAACCAGGAGGGAATTGCCGATCGCGCGGGCGATCTTCTCGGCGTCGGCGCGGGTGCGGGCGCCTTCGATCTCCACGGCCACTACCTTGGTGATCTTCTCGCCGTCCCCGACGATCTTCTCCGCCAAGGCGAAGCAGACCTTGTCGAGCGCTTCCTGGAAGAGGGCGCGGAGGGCCGCCGGAGCCGTCTCGCCCACGGAGACGCCGGAGACGCCGGAGGCCAGCAGCAGGACGGTGTCGTTGGTGGACATGTCGCCGTCGACGCTGACGCAGTTGAAGGACTGGTCGGAGGAGGCCTTGAGGGCCGTCTTGAGCTCGGCGGGCGAAGCGGCGGCGTCGGTGCAGACGAACGCCAGCATCGTGGCCATGTTGGGCTCGATCATGCCGGCGCCCTTGGCGATGCCGGCGATGGTCACGGTCTTGCCTTCCCAGACGAAGCGCGCGGTCACGGACTTCGGACGGGTGTCCGAGGTGAGGATGGCGTTGGCGGAGCGCACGCCCTCGGCGGCGTCACTCGAGAGACGGGAAGCCGAGACCTTGATGCCTTCGGCGACCTTGGCCATCGGCAGGAGCTCGCCGATGCGACCGGTCGAGCAGACGAGGAAGGCGTCGTTCGGAGCACCCACGGCGGCGGCCGAAAGCTTCGCCATCGCGGCGGCGTCGGCGTCGCCTTGGGCGGCGGTGCAGGCGTTGGCGTTGCCGCTGTTGCCGACGATGCCGCGGATCTTGTCCGCGGAGACGGCGAGCACCTGCTGGCAGAAGCGCACCGGGGCTGCCTTCACGTCGTTGGTCGTGAAGACGCCGGCGGCCGCGCAGGGGCGGTCGGCGACGACGAGCGTCAGGTCGAGGCGGTCGGCGCCCTTGTTGCGGATATCGCAGCCGGCGGCGCCGACGCGGAAGCCGGGCACGTCGGAGACGCCAGGCGAATCATTGGTGAACTCGATGGACATGGAAAGATCAGCGTAGGCCTTCGGACTCCTCCCAGCCCATCATCAGGTTGAGGCTCTGGACCGCCTGGCCGCCGGCGCCCTTGAGGAGATTGTCGATGACCGAGGTGATGACGAGGTTGCCCGTGCGCGCGTCGGCGACGACGGAGCAGGCGACCCGGTTCGTATTGGCCACGTGGGCGGTGTCAGGAAATTCGCCCGATTTGAGCAAGGTGACGAAGGGGCGTCCGGCATAGGCCTTCTGCCAGACGGCTTCGACCTGCGCGACGGTGATGCCGGGAGCAGGCACGACGATCGTCGTGGCGATGCCGCGGTGCATCGGGGCGAGATGAGGGTTGAACTGGACCACCACGGGCTGGCCGGCGGCGGCTCCGAACTGCTCCTCGATCTCGGCGATGTGCCGATGGCCGGGGATGCCATAGGCCTTGATCGAGCTGTCGCGCTCCGAGAACAGGAAAGCCACATCGGCCTTCTTGCCCGCGCCGGAGACGCCGCTGTAGGAATTGATGATCAGACGGCCCGGCTCGGGCTTCAGCAGGCCGGCGCGGAGAAGCGGCACGAGCGGCACCTGGATGCTGGTCGGGTAGCATCCCGGGCAGGCGATGAGCTTCGCCGATTTCCAAGCCTCATCCGTCTGCAGTTCCGGGATGACGTAACGGGCCTGGGCGGCGAGCGCCGGCGCCGGATGGTCGTGGCCGTAATACTTCTTGTACAGCGCGAGGTCGCGGAGCCGGAAATCGGCGGAAAGGTCGAGCACCCGCTTGCCGGCCGCGACGAGCGGCGCGGCGTATTCCGCGGCGACGCCGTGCGGCAGCGCCAGGAACCATACGTCCACGTCGGACTTCGCGCAATCTTCGGGCGAAGAAGCGGAAAAAAGCAGGGCGGGATCCACGACGCCCCGGAGGCGGGGGATCTCGTCGGCCACGGACTTTCCGGCCAAGGTGCGCGAGCAGACCGCGGCGAGCCGGACCCGCGGATGGCGGGCCAGGACGCGGACGAGTTCCTCCCCGGTGTAGCCGGAGGCGCCGACGATGCCGACCTTGGTCAGGTTTTGGGACATGGCTTGAAAGGATAGTTTGGTTTGATGACGAAGAGATGGCGGGACACGACGAACTGGGCAACAAAAAGGCCCCGGGATGCCGGGGCCTTCGAGGTTTCCTGTCTCTCCGCGGATTAACGCTTCGAGAACTGGAAGCGCTTGCGGGCGCCGGGACGGCCGGGCTTCTTACGTTCGCGCATACGACCGTCGCGTGTAAGGAGACCTTCTTTCTTGAGAGGAGCGCGGAGGGTGGCGTCCATCTTCTGGATCGCGCGGGCGAGACCATGGGAGATGGCCCGGCCTGGCCGTTGGGGCCGCCGCCGATGACGCGCACCACGACGTCGAGCTGGCCGTCGAGGCCGGCGGTCGTGATCGGGAGGGTGGCGGACTTCACCAAGGCCTCGGTGTAGAGGTACTCTTCGACGGGCTTGCCGTTGATGACGATGGAACCGGTGCCGCGGGAAAGGCGGACGCGGGCCGAGGCGGTCTTACGACGGCCGACGGCGAGGATAGCGGAGGACTTGGCGCTCATTGCGAAAGGTTCGTTCGATTAACCCTTGAACGGGATCGGATTGGAGGCGGCGTGGTCATGCTTATCACCGGCGTAGACGCGCAGCTTGAGGAGCATGGAGTTGGCCAGGCGGTTCTTGGGGAGCATGCCCTTGACGGCATGGGTGACCAGGAACTCAGGGCGACGCTCGCGCATGGCGGCGGCGGTGCGGCGGTAGGCGGTGCCGACCCAGCCGGTGTAGAACATGTAAGTCTTGTCCTCTTCCTTGGAGCCGGTGAGGCGGACCTTGTCAGCGTTGATCACGATGACGTAATCGCCGGTGTCGACGTGGGGGGTGTACGTGGGCTTGTGACGGCCGCGGAGAATATTGGCGATCTTGACGGCAACACGGCCCAGGACCTGGTCCTTGGCGTCGACGACATACCAGCTCTTGTCCTTGAGCTGCACGTTCTTGGCTAGCGAGGTCTTCATAAAGAGGGAAAGCGGGAACATGAGAAAGGACCCCCCTCCGTCAATACCCGAATGCGCCCCGAGGCGGGCATGCTTGAAATAGGCCAAAAACAAGGGAGGCGTGACCTGAGCCACGCCTCCCTGCCCTACCCTATTCCTGAGGGGATTAGAAGCGGAAGTTGGCGAAGACGCGGGCCCAGACGGCGGAACCGGCGGTCTTGGCCTGACTGTCGGTATTATAGGCCCAGTTGGCACCCACGCCCAGCTCGGCGCCGCGACCGACCTGGCGGGTCAGGTCAAGGGAGGCACCCACGTATTCATAGGAGTTCTTGCCGGCATAGACCGTGCGGGAGGCGTCGCTGAGGCCGCCATAGACCTTGGTGACGACGTCGAAGCCGGCGAGACCCACGTTGGAACCGGCGAAGGTCTTGGAACCCGCGACCTCGACGGTGAACTGCTGGAGGTCGAAGCTATAGTAGAGATAAGCCGAAGGCTTGAGGGCGACGTTGGCGAAGGAAATGCCGGCGTATGCCTCGGAATTGGAGACGAGCTGGGTGAAGCCGTCGACCGCGATGCTACGGGCCGTAGGGGAGGTCATGCGCTGGAAACCGAGGTCGACTTCGCCGAGGGCGAGATCCCTGCGTGCGCCGAAGGTGTAGGTGCGCTCGAGAGAATCGGCGTTGAAGAAGTTGGCGTATAGCGAGGTGCCGGAAAGACCGGGCAAGCTGTAGTCGAGGGTGACGGCGGTCTGGAAGAGGCCGGCGGTATTGGAACGCTCGATGCCGCGGAAGACGTTCATGCTGCTCCACGAGGCGCTGCCGCGGACGGAGAGATCCGTGGCGGAGACGGCGACCGGCGCCGGAGCGGTGTTCTGGGCGTTGACCCCGGCGACGAAGACGGAAAGGGCGAGGGCGGTGAGGGCGTGCTTCATGGAATGGTGTTTAGGCCTTTATTTCCGCCCAAAAACAAACCGTTGGCAAGCCCCAAGGGGCCGCCAACGGCGTGGAGAGGATCGGGTAACGGTCCGGGACGATCACATCGACGCGATGATCGCGTCGCCGAACTCCGAGCACTTGATCTCGGTCGCGCCCTGCATCTGTCGGGCGAAGTCGTAGGTCACGCGACCGCCGCCGATCGCGCCGTTGAGCCCCTTGAGGACGAGGTCGGCCGCTTCGGTCCAGCCCATGTAGCGGAGCATCATCTCGCCGGAGAGCACGACGGAGCCCGGATTGACGACATCCTTGTTGGCGTACTTGGGAGCGGTGCCGTGGGTGGCTTCGAAGATGGCGTGGCCGGTGAGGTAGTTGATGTTGCCGCCCGGAGCGATGCCGATGCCGCCGACCTGCGCGGCGAGCGCGTCGGAGAGGTAGTCGCCGTTGAGGTTGAGGGTCGCGATGACGTCGAAATCCGTCGGACGGGTGAGCACCTGCTGGAGGGTGATGTCGGCGATGGCATCCTTGATCACCAGGCCGGCGCCAGGCTTGCCTTCGGGGATCTTGCACCAAGGGCCGCCATCGATCTCCTCCGCGCCGAACTCGCTCTTGGCGAGGTCGTAACCCCACTTCATGAAGGCGCCTTCGGTGTACTTCATGATGTTGCCCTTATGAACGAGGGTCAGCGACTTGCGCTTGTTGGTGATGGCGTACTGGATCGCCGAGCGAATGAGCCGCTCGGAGCCCGGGCGCGACACCGGCTTGATGCCCAGACCGACGGTGGCGGGCTGTTCGGCTCCGAAACGGATCTTCTTAAATTCCTTCGGGAAGTTCGTCTTGATGAACTCGAGGGTCTTGAGGGCGATCTCCGAACCGGCTTCGAAGTCGATGCCGGCGTAGATGTCCTCGGTGTTCTCGCGGAAGATCACCATGTCGACCTTGCCCGGATTCTTGACCGGAGAAGGCACGCCGGTGAACCACTGCACAGGGCGCAGGCAGACGTAGAGGTCGAGCTGCTGACGGAGGGCGACGTTGAGGGAGCGGATGCCGCCGCCGGTCGGCGTGGTGAGCGGGCCCTTGATGCCGACGAGGTAATCACGGAAAGCGGTGAGAGTCTCCTCGGGCAGCCAGTTGCCGGTCTGCTTGAACGCCTTCTCGCCCGCCAGGACTTCGAGCCACTCGATCTTGCGCTTGCCGGCGTAGGCCTTGGCGACCGCGGCGTCGAGGACGCGGACGGAAGCGCGCCAGATGTCCGGACCGGTGCCGTCGCCTTCGATGAAGGGGACGATCGGACGGTCAGGGACGGTGAGTTTGCCGTTGGCGATGGTGATACGGCCGGATGCTGGGGAGCTCATGGTAAGAAGGCAGATAACAAACCTTGTCCGGGGGGGCTGTTTCAAGCCTATACGCTGGCCGGCGATGCCGGGAAAAGAAAAGGACCCCCTTGCGAGGGTCCTTGCGATGACCGGGAGTGCCGGCGCCATCCGCCCCGAAGGACGGAAAAGACTAGGAAGAATTACTTCTTCTTAGCTTTGGTGGCCTTCTTGGCGCTCTTCTTAGCAGCAGCCTTCTTTTTAGCCATAGGTGTGTCCTTTTTTTGGATCGTTGTTGGGTTTGAGGGCAGCGCCTGAAGCGCCACCCTGACGATACGCCCCACGCTCACCCGGGCGTTGCGCGCCTGGCGGGTGATACGAGTACGGAGCTCCGACGGTACGCGGAAAGAAACCTGGCGGGACCGGGTGGTCTCCAGGGAAGGACGGGAGTCGTCGTAACGGTCGAGCGCGTGACGGATCACTTCGCTCAAGGTGCTCAGACCGGACCGATGCTGGAAGGCGACCACTTCGGAGTGAAGCTTCGGGGGAAGCGACACGGTGATCAGGCTTTCGCTCGGGGTTTCGGTTCGGTTCGTCACGTTGCGGTTAACTCTTGATAACGAGTGATAGGTATAAACTGCGCTTGCGCAAGAGGAAACTTTCATGTCGCCGGAACGTCATCCGACATCGCGTAAAAAATCGTTCGCTCGCTCCCTCGTAAACACGAAATCGATACGCGCGGAGCATGCGCGCGCGGTTGACCGACGCGACGCGCGCCGACAGGATGACGTCATGAGCGAACACGCGCACGGATCCGAACACGAAGCGCCCGGCGAATGGCGCCAGCTCGCCCTGCTCGCCCTCGCGAGCGGCGTCTTCGGCCTGCTATCATTGGTCGCGGAGCATCTCCTCGGCGACGGCTCCCCTTGGGCGCTCGCGCTCGTGGCCGCCTCCTGCCTCGCCGGCGGCTGGGATGCCGCCATCGACGGATGGGCCTCCTTGCGGCAACGTCGCGTCGACGTCCACCTGCTGATGCTGGTGGTCGCCGTCGGCGCCTGGATCGTCGGCGCGCGATGGGAGGGCGCCCTCCTTCTTTTCCTCTTCTCGACCGCCGGCGCGATCGAACATTACGCGATGGACCGCACCCGCGGCGCCATCGACGCCCTCCTCGACAAGTCGCCCAAGCACGCGCGCCGACTAGGTCCGGATGACTCGGAAACCGAGGTGCCGGTGTCCGCCCTGCTTCCTGGCGACCGCGTCGCGATCCTGCCCGGCGAACTCGTGCCGGCGGACGGCAAAGTCCTGTCCGGCGAAAGCGCGGTGGACGAATCCAACCTCACCGGCGAAGCGAAACCGGCTTCCAAACAGGCCGGCTCCGACGTCGCCGGGGGAACGCTGAACTCCTGGGGCCGCCTGATCGTCGAGGTGACCCGCGCGGAGCGGGACAGCGCCCTGCAACGCATCGTCCGCCTCATCCGCGAAGCCCAGGACAGCAAAGCCCCGGCCCAACGGGCCATCGATCGCTGGGGTGACGCCTATGCGATCTTCACCCTCTCGGCCTCCGCCCTCTTCTATGTCTTCCTGAAGTTCACCTCCCCGGCCGAGACGGCTGCCCATGCCGCTCCGCTTTATAGGGCGATGACGTTGCTGGTGGTGCTGAGTCCCTGCGCCTTGGTCCTGTCCGTCCCCTCCGCCGTGCTCGCGGCGATCGCCGCCGGCGCCCGCCAAGGCATCCTTTTCCGCGGGGGCGCCGCGGTGGAACGCCTGGGGGACGTCGACTGCGTCTGCTTCGACAAGACCGGCACGCTGACCGCCGGGGTGCCCGAAGTCGCGGCGCTCGAAGTCTTCCCCGAAGGTCCGGAGCGATTGCGCGCCCTGAGCGCCTTCCTCACCTTGGAATCCTCCACGACCCACCCGTTCGCCGCCGGGGTCGTCCGCGCATGCCTGAAGGAAGGGGCGAGCCTGCTTCCCGTCCAAGGCCTTTCCAACTCACCGGGGCAAGGCGTCTCGGGCACGGTGGCCGGCAGCCGCTGGAGCGTCGGCACCCGCGAGTTCGTCGGGGGCGGCACGCTGCCGCCCGCGGCGGTGGCCGAAGGCGCGATCGTCAGCGAAGTCTGGGCTTCCGACGGGACCGTCACCATCCGCGCCACGCTCGTCGACCGCATCCGGGATGAAAGCCGCTCGACCTTGGCCGAACTCCACTCGCGCAAGATCCGGACGGTCATGCTGACGGGAGACCGCGAGGAAGCCGCCGCCGTCGCCGCCCGTCAGGTCGGCATCCAGTCTTACGCCGCGGCCCTCACTCCCGACGCCAAGATGGCCGCCATCCGCCGCTACTCCGCCGAAGGCCACGTGGTCGCCATGGTCGGCGACGGCGTCAATGACGCCCCGAGCCTGGCCGCGGCCGACGTCGCCATCGGCATGGGCGGCCGCGGCAGCGACGCCGCCTTGGAATCCAGCGATCTCGTCCTCACCGACGATCGCATCGGCCGGCTGGTCGATGCGATCGAGCTGAGCCGCAGCGCGCGCCTGGCCATCCGCTTCAACGTGCTGATCTCGGTCGGCGCCGCCCTGGGCATGGCCGCGTATGTCATCTTCCGCGGCGCCCCCCTGCCCTTGGCCGTCAGCGTCCATGAAGGCAGCACGGTCGTGGTCTGCCTCAACGGGCTGCGCCTGCTCGCCCACCGCCCACGCCGGTAAGCGAAAAGGCCTCCGGGCGAACCCGGAGGCCTTGAAGGCGCTCGCCCCGCTGGCTTAGCGCAGTTCCTTGCCGGAGCCGTCGAAGAGCTTGAAGGCTTCGATGCTGTAGGTCGGATCGGGTTTGGTGCCCAGGCGGACCTTGCAGGACTTCATCAGGTCGCGGAAGAACTCGCGGTCTTCGGTGATGATGCGTTCGAGGTTCACCGGATGCAGCAGGATGTTGATCTCGATCTCCTTCTCGGCGCCGACCGACTCGCGCAGACGACGGATGACGCTGAGGAGCTTGCGCTGGATCTCGACGGAGACGGTGCGGGGATTCTTGACGATGCCGCGCCCCTGGCAGTGCGGGCAGGCCGTGTACATCGAGGTCGTGTTGGACTCCGTGTGGCGCTGGCGCGTCATCTGGAGCACGCCGAGCTGCGAGATGGGCAGGATCTGGTGCTTGGCCCGGTCGTCCTCCATCGCGTCACGCAAGGTGTCGAAGACCTTCTTGCGGTCCTTCGGGTTCTTCATGTCGATCGTGTCGATCATGATGAGGCCGCCGAGGTTGCGGAGCTTGATCTGACGGGCGGCTTCGGTGACCGCCTCAAGGTTGGCCTGGGTGATGAAGTTGCCGTCCTTGGCGCCGTCCTTGCCGCGGTGGCCGCCGGTGTTGACGTCGATGGCCGTGAGGGCCTCGGTCTCGTCGATGACGATCTCGCCGCCGCTCGGGAGCGGGACGCGACGCTGGAAGAGCTGCTCGATCTGGCGTTCGATGTTGTAGCGCTCGAAGACCGGGATGGGGTCGGCATACATCTCGACGCGCGAACGGGAGCGGGGCGACACTTCGCCGACGAGGTCCTGGACCAGCTTGAAGTCCTCAGGGTTGTCGACGAGGATGCGGTCGACTTCTTCGGTCAGGAAGTCGCGGACGGTGCGCTCGATCAGGCCGGGCTCCTGGTAAAGGAGGACCGGCTTGCGGTCGGGAGCGTTGATCTTCTCGACGATGGCCTGCCAGCGCTTGAGCAGCATGTGCAGGTCGCGGACGAACCAGCGGGCCTGCTTGCCTTCGCCGGCGGTGCGGATGATCACGCCCATGCCCTCGGGGATGGTGAGGGAGCGGAGGATGTCCTTCAGGCGTTCGCGCTCGGAAGACTCCTCGATCTTACGGGAGACGCCGCACGCGCCGCTGAACGGCATCAGCACGAGGTAACGGCCAGGCAGGGCGATGTTGGTCGTCGAACGAGGACCCTTGGTGCCGATCTGGTCCTTGACCACCTGGATGACGATGTCGGAGCCTGCCGGGAAGAGCTGAGGGATGTCCTTGGCCTGGTAGCGGGCCTTGCGCTGCTTCTGCTCGGCGGATTCGTTGTCGCGGATGAACTCGACCTGCGAGTCGTTGGCGGCCGGGAGCATGTCCCAGTAGTGCAGGAAGGCGTTCTTGGGCTGGCCGATGTCCACGAAGGCGGCCTTGAGGCCGGATTCGAGGTTCTGGACGCGGCCCTTGAAGATCGCGCCGACCATGCGGTTCTCGCCTTTGTGTTCGATCTCGAACTTGTCGAGGACGCCGTTGGTGAGGAGCGCGACGCGCTTCTCCAGCGTCTCGGCGTTGATCACGAGCTCTCGGTAGACGGCGCGGTCCTTCGAGAAGTGTTTGACGATGCGCTGGAGCAGCGGGAGCTCCTTGCGGCGCTTGGCCGCTTCGTCGGCCAGCTGGCGCTGGTCGATCGGGGAGGTCTGTTCGCCGCCCTCGGGCAGCTCGTCGTTGATATCTTCGGGTTCTGTGTTTTCGGGCATCTCGGTCAGGCGGTTAAGCCGGTTGCCGGAGAGCCTCCGCCTTCGCCGCCACCGGCCGAATGCCGGTGAACGCTCTGGACTAGTCCAAGGAGCAGGAAACAGCTGAGAACGAAAGACCCTCCGTAGCTAAGGAAAGGAAGGGGGACCCCGGTGACGGGCATCAGGTTGATGTTCATGCCGATGTTGACCACGACGTGCGTGCCGAGCACGACCGCCGCGCCAATCGCCAGCAGGGAACCAAAACGATCCGCCGCCCTGGCCGCCGTTCGCACGACGCGCCAGAAGAGGAGGACAAATGCGCCTATCACCAAGAGTCCGCCGGTGAAGCCGATCTCCTCGGCCATACCGGAAAAAAGAAAGTCGTTATGGGCGGCGGCCTCGGGCAGGTAGCCGAAGCGAGCCTGCGTGCCGTTGCCGATGCCCTGTCCGCGGAAACCGCCGCGACCGACGGCGATGACGGCCTGGTTGACGTTCCAGGTGACGCCGAGTCCTTTCGGGTCGATCACTTCGGGAGCGACGAACGACATGATGCGCTCGCGCTGGTAGTCCTTGAGCAGGAAGAACCAGGCTTCGGCCTCATGCTCTCCGCGCACGGCGCGGGCAGGATCGCGGGCGTTGGGGTTGGCCTTCGCGTACTGGTCGATCTTGGCCGCGTATTCGCGCATATCCACCGCCACGACGCCGATGAGCAAAAGGGCGGCCGCACCGGCCACCAGGAAGAACCTAAACGTCAGGCCGGCGACAAAAAGCAGGATGAATGAAAGCGGCAGGTAGATGAGCGCAGAACCTAGGTCTGGCTGCACAAAAATCAAGACAAACGGGACTGCCGCGGCCCCGAGACACCAGAACACGGTACGCCAGGTCGCCCGGAAGGAGCCGATAGGCGACCGGGCCAGCAAGGCCGCGAGAAAGACGAGGGCCCCGATCTTGGCGAACTCGGAGGGCTGGATCGAAAAGGGACCGAAATCCATCCACCGACGGGCTCCGTTGATGCTGCGGATGAAAGACCCGAGGTCGCGGTGCGACAAGGCGCAGAGCGAGACAGGCAGCAGGAAGGCGACCGACGCCAGGTAGATGCGTCGCGAGTAGCGCTGGATATCCCGATAATCCAAGGCCGAAACCCCCCAATAGGCGATCCAGCCGATGGCCACGAAGATGATCTGGGACCGATAGAAAGTCGATTCGCGGGCGCTGCCAGCCGACTGGATCGCCACCACGCCCAGTCCGCTGAGGAAAAGGATGATGACCACCTGCGTCCAATCCGTCCGCCAGGCGAAATTGGCGAAGTTATCCCACCAGACCGCGGCCGGAGACCGCTCATCGTCAAGGTGTTGGGACATGCCGGAGGCAACCCCGATTACCGCCCGGAGGCAAGGCGAACCTCCCGAAAGGGCTTGACGAAGGGGCTACGTCCGCAAGGGTATGCCCCCCGGACCTCCGGAAACCGCGACGACCATGCCTGTGGCAGCCGACCAAAGCATCCTCGCCGCCGTGGCGTTCTCCTCCGGAGCCATCGTGGCGTATGCCGTGGCGAAATGGCGGGACAACACCCTCGGCGCCATCCGCGAAGCCCGCCTCCGTTCCGAAGTCGAGCTGGCCCGTCGCGAGGCGACCGTCGAGGCCGCCGAACTCCACGCCAAGGCGGAAGCCGAACAACGCGAGGCCGCCAGGGTGAAGGCCGGCGCCGAAGCCGAGGCCGCGGCCGCCGCCGAACTCTCCCGCGAAAACACCAGACACCGCGACCATCTCCTGCGCGAGCTCCAGCGGCTCGCCAAGGTGACGCCGGAGGAAGCGCGCGGACTCCTACTCGACCATCTTCGCGAAGAATACGGCGAAGAAGCCCAGCATCTCCGCCGCGGGCTGCTCGACCAGGTCGAGCAGGACATCGACGACGAAGCCCGGCGCACCTTGCTCTCGGCGATGCAACGCCTGACGACCACGACGACGCAGGACGCGACCGCGATCTCCGTCTCGCTGCCGAACGAGGACATGAAAGGCCGCCTGATCGGCCGCGAAGGCCGCAACATCCGCACCTTCGAACAGTCCACGGGCGCGACCCTCCTCATCGACGAAACCCCCGGCCTGGCGATGGTTTCCTGCTTCGACCCGGTCCGCCGCGAGATCGCGCGCATCGCGCTCGAACGCATCGTGAAGGACGGCCGCATCTCGCCGGGCCTCATCGAGGACAGCGTCCGGATCGCCGGCGAAGAAGTCGTGAAGCATGCGCGACGCCTCGGGCGCGACGCGGTGCGCGACCTCGGCCTGCCGCCGATGGACGCCGCCGTCGAAGAACTCCTCGGACGCCTCCACTTCCGCCTCTCGGCGAACCAGAACACGCTCTCCCACTCGATCGAGGTCGCGCAGCTCTGCGCGATGCTCGCCGCGGAGATCGGCATCGACCCGATCCCGGCGAAGCGTGCCGGCCTGCTGCACGACCTCGGCAAGGCGATCGAAGCCGAAGCCGGCAGCAGCCACGCCCTCGCCGGCGCCGCCCTGCTCCGCCGCCTCGGCGAAGACGTCCGCGTGGTCAACGCGATCGCCGCCCACCACCGCGAAGTCGAAGCCGAAAGCCTCTACGCCCCTCTGGTGATGCTCGCCGACGCCGCCTCCGGCTCCCGCCCCGGCGCCCGCTCCTCCACCCTCGAGTCCTACGCCCAACGCGTCCGGCGCCTGGAAGAGGTCGCCCTCTCCTTCGACGGGGTGAAAGAAGCCTACGCCTTCCAGTCGGGTCGCGAACTCCGGGTCATCGTCGACCCGGGCAAGGTGGACGACTTCGGCGCGACCGAGCTCGCCCGGCGCCTCCGCCTCAAGGTCGAAGAGACCCTCTCCTATCAAGGAACCGTCAAGATCGTGCTCATCCGTGAACAAAGGTTCACCGAAGAGGCCCGCTGAGGGAGTTTCTTGTTGTTAAGCGGGAGGGGGCAATTATTCACATTCCTTCCGGGAGTCTCTCCCGGGTCATTTCGGCACCCCAAGGAGGTTCGTCCTCCGTCACCAAGGGTCCGACAAACCGCGTCGTCTCTCCACACCGGAGAAGCCCGCATCATCCGGTCGGCCAGAACGAAGGCCGCCCCAACATAAGAAACATGAGCCAAGAAGAAACCCAGGGCCAGGAGCCAGTCTCCGCCCACCAACCC
>CAIWNE010000085.1 GCA_903913915.1 uncultured Opitutia bacterium | reverse complement strand
TGAAGGTAATTTCCGTCATCAACTTTCACTCAGCGGAGGCCGGCGCTTAAACTTCGTCGCCTGGCGTATGGCCGATCGCATGCCGGAACCCGGCAAGGCGATCGAGATGGCCGTCAAACTGCACTGGAACCGCTGGCAGGGACGCCGTATCCCTCAGGCCGAGATCCTCGACTGGCGTTACGCCTCCTGATCACTTCTTGCCGGCGGTTTCCGCCGGACGCCGGTCTTCGATCGACTTGCTGCGGATCGCATGCGGTTCGTCGGGGATCGGCAGCAGGAACACCAGCGAGCGGACGTCGGGATTCTGCAGCGCGCGAAAGACATGCCCGAGTTCGAAGCTGTCTTCGGCCTTGGTGTAGATCTCCGCCAGACCGTATTGATGGTCCGGGGCGGGGTTCTTGACGGTCGTCCGCGCGTTGGCGCGGAGCGCGATCTTCCGGTCGGGGTAACGGATCTCGACGTCTTTACCTGTGAGGTTGATGAACGAGAACGAGCCGTTGGGGAAGATTCCTTCGTTGTCATCGAGGGCGAGAATCTGGTGTCCGTTGCCCGCGGAGGAGAAAAGCAGGAGGTAATCACCGTCTTTCTGGAAGGTATGTTCCGCCGTCGGCGTCGAAGTGGGCTTAGGGCCTTTCCGCCCTTTCTTCTCGGTATTCTTCGGGGGCGTCTTCGGCGCGGATTCCAGCCTCAGGATCAGGAGGTTGGTCTCTTCGGTTTCCTTGGACGCCGCGGACAGGATGCCGGAAAGCTCCTTGAGCCTTCCGTTGAGGGCCTCGATCTGCGCCTGATCGCCGGCCGAGGGCTTCTGGGCGCGTTCGGTGTGTTGGAGCTGGAGCGTGTTGAGCAGCCGGTTGATCTGGGTGAATTCGTCCGACGCCTGCAAGGTGACCGCTTGCGCCCGGCGCAAGCGTTGCAAGGCCGAGGCCATCTCCGGCGGGAGCGGCTGAGGGTTGAGGGTCTCTTCGTCGATGGTGATGAAGCGAATGGTCCTGGTGCCTTGGTAGCTGGTCTCCCTCGTGAAGGCGTTGTTCGGGATGTCGAGTCGGCGTAAGGTGTCGCCCTCGAGGTAGCTGACGCCCGGGATGGCCTCATCGAAGGCCAGCGCCCGGAAGCGGACATGCACTCCGGGCTTGTCGGCGGTCTGGGCCGCCAGGCTTGCGCAGAATAGCAGCAGAAGGGAGGCGTATCGGGCGATCATAGGTCCTTCTGGGCGAGCGTGCGGGTGGACAGGATGACGAAGCGTCGGCCCAGCGTGCGGTTGATCTGGTTGAGCAAGGGATTGTGGAGCTGGCCGTCGGTCGACTTGCAGACTTCGGTCTCGGGAGGCTGGCTGGGGTCGCAGAACTCCGGGATACGCTGCACGACGGCTTCGATCCAGCATACGGCGAGGGTACGGTCAGGGTCCAGCGGATCGGTCGAGTCGCCGTAGCATCGGATGACGAAGGTATCCGAGCGCGTGCTGAGCGACGAGCCGACGGCCTCGAGGATGTCGGACTGCATCAGCGACGTCGGCGCCGCGCGGAGCGAATGCCCTTTGTTCTGGCTGGTCCGCGGATCGGTCGCGTTCACGTTCATCGTCTGATAGACGTAGGGAATCTGGCCGGCGACCGCGGGGTTCGTGTCCGGGGTGCTGCCCGTCAGCTGCGTCAGCTTCGTGCTGTCGTAAGCGGGCGCCGCCGCCAGGGGCGAACTGCGATTGGAGAGATTGGCGCCGTCGACGTCCGCCCGGAGGATGGCGTTCTGCAGGCAACCCTGGTATGAGACCTGGCTGGGATAGGCGCCGCAGTTGAAGCGGTTCACGAACTGGGCGAGGCCGATGTAGGGCAGGGGCACTTCGACGCCACGGTCCTTGATCACATAATGGACGTCCATGCCCGGCTTGATGCCGTAGGAATAGCGGTGGTTGTAGTGGAGCCGCATGCGGGTCTCCTCGACGATCGACTTGGCGAGCAGCTTGATCTGCGCGTCGTCGAGGGTCGCCAGTCCGGTCCAAGCCCTCTTGTCGTTGAGGGCGGTCTTATAATTGTAGTCGCTGGCGTCGGCGCGCACGGACCGCGGGAAGCGGGCGTTCTTGTCGGATCCGGGAAGCAAGGCGGTCGCCGAGCCCATGGCGTTGCGCTTGGCGCTCGCCAGCAGAGCGGTCCAGGCGTCGACGGAGGTGCTGTTAACGTTGAACGTGCCGTCGGTGAGGATCGTGCCGGCGATACGCCGGTGGTCGCCGAGCATCGCCCGGACGGTGGCCGGATCGCGGCTCGCGAACAGTTTCGTGCGAGGATTGGCGAGGCGGCCCGTGCCGGCGGCGAACTCATCGAGGACGGTGCTTAAGGCCTTGGACTCCGTGACGACTTGTCCGCGCGTGACGACCGGAGCGGCTCCCGAGAGAAAGAAACGATCGTAGATGGCGGCATTCGCCATCCACGCGTGGTCGTGCGTCACGATGCTGCCCCCCGGGTCCGTGCCATAGGAGCTGGCGATATTGATCGACAGGGGCGAGAAGCTGTTGCCGATCTGGAAGAGCGGTTCTTGGTCGCGTAGCCCAAAGTTGGCATGGGTGTATTGGGCCAAGGAGAGGGGCGCCGAGAGCGGAACCTCGGTGTAGACGGCCGACGTCACGCCGCCGAGGCCCGACGTCACGCTGAGTCCGCCGAAGGCCTGGGAGCCGCCGACCGTGGCCGTCTCGATGACTTCGTTCCAGGAGTTGGCCGGCCTCAGCATCATGCGGTAGCTCGGCGAGGTGAACGCATAGCCTGCGGGGGTGGAGGCGCTGGCCATGCCGTTGGCATCGGCGCGGAGCACCGGTGCCATGGGGTTTGAATGGGAGAAAAGCGGGAAGGGTAGGGTGTCCTTGGGCCAGCGAAGGACGTAATCATGGATGCCGAGGATCCGGGGCTCGGACTTCGTATCCGGCGGGACGATTCCGGTGCCTCCGACGACCAGCGAGGTGGCGCCTCCGCTGCGGCTGAGGTCGATCGCGGAAAGGGTGTTGAGTTCGCTGCAGGTGTTGAAGACGGCGCTTAGGGAGCCGTTGCCGGTGGGCGCGATGCGGTCGCCGGGCCAGGAGGTGAGCAGCACCCGCGCTTCATAGCTGCCGGTGTTGCGTAGCGTGACCGCGACGTTTTCGCCCCCGGTGCCGTAGGTCAGGTTCAAGGGCATGCCTGCGGCGTCGGTGCAGTTCATCCAGAAGCCGCCTCGGGTGTCCATGCCCACGATGGCGTTCGCCGGGGTGCGCGTGAAAGCCGAGGTGCCTGTCGCAGGGTAGGAGAAGATGCGGAATTCTCCGGGCAGGAGCACGTTGTCCACTCCGAGGTTCATCCGGAAGCTTTCCACGGCGTTCACGCTAGGGTCCGCCGCTGCAGCGAGCTCGCCGATGGTCCGGGTCCAGGTCTGGGTCGGGGTCTGGAACTGCAAAGACAGGCTCTCCCAATTGCGGAACGAGAGGCGCATCGCCGTCGTCTCCAGCGAGGAGCTGTCACGAGCTAATCGCAATGCGACGTTGTAAGGGTTGTGCAGGACGACGATCGGCGTGACGGTCAGTCGCAGCGCCCCGCCGCCGCCGTCTTGCAGGCCCCAGACGAGCATCTGACGGCAGACGTATGGCGAGACGGCTACTTTGGTCGGCTTTGGCGGGTAGAGTCCGTTGACCGTCGTGGCGTTGAGGAAATCACCCGCGGCGTCCGCACGGTCGTAGAAGCGGCCATAGTGATTGCGGTCGCCGTAGGCGGACACCGCGAGGGCGACGGCGTTCGGGTAGTGCGCGCGGGCGTTGAGCTCCGGCCCGATCGGGTTGAACCAGTTGAGCTCCTTGTAGAGCCGGTGGTAGTTGCGGAGCGCTTCCCAGGTGGGGCCGCGCGTGGTGCTGTTGCTCGCGAACGAATACAACGGCGCGATGTTCCGGGTCACCCCGTCGTGCTTGACCGTCACCTTGGCGTCGGCGAAGGCGCTGCGCACCCCGCTGCCCGACGGGTGCGAGGTGTAGGTGACGCCTGAAAGCTGGGCGCCGGCGGAATCCTTCGGCGCCGAACCTTCGCCGAACTCAGAGAGCTTCCATTCGGCGTCCGTCTTCTCGAAGGCGAGCGAGAGGTCGATCTTCAGGCCGCCCCACAGCGAGTCGCAGTTCACGCCGCGCGACCAGAGCGTGGTCTCGGAGAAAAGCCGCTTGGCCCGGGTCGGCGGCGTGGTCTCGATCAGGCCGAGTCCGGAATTCGTCAGGAAGGGCAGCTCGCGCATCTGGGTGATGCGCGGGTCGATGCCGCTCAGGGGCATCGTCTCCAGTCCGGCGAGCAGGTCGGTGCCCGATCGCACCGTCCCGCGCAGGGCTTCCTGCTGCAGCTGTGCGGTGGTCGTGCCGCTCACCGGCGTGAGCCGCGGGTCGGTGAGGTTGATGCGGGCCTTCACGCCTTCATCGCCGATCCAGTAGCAGTAGGAGCCTTTGCTGCCGGCGTCGGGGAGGGGGACGCGGGGCAGGGTGATCCGGCCGTCAGGTTTGCCGGGGCTGGTGGCGGTCGCGAGTTCGGGGCCGCTCGCGCAGGTGTCGCCGACCAGCGGTACCAGCAGGTTGGCCGGGAGGGTGAAGTCGTTCTGCCATGGCACCCATTGGTCGAGGTAGAAATCGGCTTCTCCGTAGAGGTTGGCGGACTGCGCACCCGGGGTCATGTCGGGCCTGCCGCTCACGAGCCACGACGGCGGCTGCAACTGCTGGTCGCTGCGCCAGACGCCGGTCCAGAGCGGATTTCGGATCGTGTTCCAGGTCCAGCCGGCCTGCGTGGTATTGGCGAGGATGTCGGCGCGGGCGGTCATGCGCCGGTCGGGCCCGGCTTCCTGCTGCAGGTGGGCGAGGGCGAGGCGCAGCGAGACGGCCGCGTTCAATCGTGCACGGAGACGCAACTGCTGCTGGCCCACGAGCCGCGATTCTACCGTGAGGAATCCGGCGATGGAGAGGATGAGCATCACCATCGCCGCCATCACGACGAGCGACAGCACGAGGCTGAAGCCGGGCTGGCGG
>CAIWNE010000084.1 GCA_903913915.1 uncultured Opitutia bacterium | reverse complement strand
GGGCCGAGACCTGGGACCCGGAAATTTTTCTTGGCAGAGCGTCGGCGCTCAAAGGAAAACCGGAGACCGGATGATTGGCGAGGTTGCCTTGAGGTAGGGCGGGCTCTCCGAGCCCGCCGAACGGACGGTTCGGAGAACCGTCCCTACCTAAGATACAACTATGTCGTGACGCGGTCCCGACCCTACCCGTTGCATCCCTTGCCAACTGGCCAACTTGTCAACGGGTCAACTAGCGCTCGAGTGTTCACTCGAGCGGATACTCCTCCCCGTCGACGAAGAAACTGCTGGCTTCGAGACGGAGGGAGCAGCCGACGGCGGTGACGAAAGTGACGTTGTCGCCGGTGGCGGTGATACGGCGGCACCAGGCCGGATCCTTCGAGCCGTAGTGCGTCGAATGCCACCCTTCCCCGCCGTCCGTAAGCGCGGTGACATAATCTTCCGTCGACGGTGCGGAACAGGCGACGGTCAGCTGCTCGAGGCCGGCGCGCGTGCGGCCATGCCAGCGGAGCGTACAATTGCCGGACTGTTTCAACAGGCCGGTCACGCGGTCGACGACCACGAAGCCGCCGGCGACCTTCAGCACGCGACGCTGGACCTTGAAGCCGGAGAATCCCAGGTGCGCGGCGCGCAGCTCATCCGTCGACCGGCCGGACGCGCACGTCGTCCAAGGCAGCCAGAGGAAGCGACGGAAGCGCCGCATGCTGTCCTGGTCGCCGACGGTGACGACGTTATGGAAACGGGAACCGGCCAGGCCGTCCCAGCCGCCGGGGGCGTTATAGGAGTAGGTGCCGGGATCTTCGGCGATCCACTCGTCGTCCCAGCGGAGCGAGACATGGAGCTGATCCGCATGGGACGGGCGCGTCCGGAAGACCGTGGGGGCGCGGAAGAACAACGTGCCGCGCGCATGGCGAAGTTCCGCGACGCCGGCATCGCGGAAGTCGGCCTCGGAACGGATCGCCGGCGCGGCGCTGGGAGCGAGCGGCCCGAGCAGGAGCAAGGAAGCTTCGTCCCACGGACCCGCAGGGAGACGCTCGCCTTTGAACAACGTGAGCGCCATGCCGACGGCGGGACGGAAATCCTCGAAGGGACAGCCGCTCAGCGGGAAGAGGTCGGCGCCGTCGTCGGCGCCATAGCGCGGCACAGTGCCGTCCGCTTCCATCAACGCCGCGAGGAATTCCGTGGCCAAGGCCGCCTTGCGCCGGACCGGCGCCGGGAGCGTCGAGCCGGCGGCCCGGCAGACGAGTTCCGCCCAGACGAGCAGCTGCAGGAGCAGGCGATGGTAGTTCGTGGAATGCTGGCTGAAGCCGCCGTCGGGGCCGATCAAAGCGTCGACCTGCCGCCAGAGGGCGCTGCGACCGCGACGACGCCAATCGGCGGCGCCCGGCAGGGTCGGCCAGAACACGCCGGCGGTCATCAGCCCGACGGCTTCCGCGATGCCGTGGTTGTTCTGCTGCGAAAGCGCGTAGTGGAAATGGCCCTCGATGCGCTCGGCCGTGGCTTCGGCGACGCGCGAGGCGAGGACGAGGCGCGCGTCGGTCGTGGACGGATGATGGCGGAAGGCCTGGAGCCCGAAGGTGAGCGCGATCAGCCGGAACGAGGCTTCCTGTCCGCACATCCATTGCGGCCCGCGGTTCGGCGGATTCTGCTTCTTCCAGTCTTCGACCGTGGTCCAGAAGCGTTCGACGTGGCGGGCGTCGCCGTCGATGACCCAGGCCCGGACGAGCGGATAGACCCAGGAGAAACGGGAAAGCTCCCAGACGCCCTTGATGTCATCGGCGCCGGCGTCCGAACAGTGCGACCAGTGAGGCGACGGATCGACCGAGCCGCCCGTGAGCACGTTCTGCGTCCAGCGAGGCGGACGGCCGACCTCGACGAGCGGTCCGGAGAAGACGCGGGCGAAGCCGCGGCCGAACGCTTCCGATTCGGCGACCGGCGAATGGCCGCACGCCACGGCCCAACCTTCGAGCTGGCGCGACAGATCGGCGCGAGACAACCGACCCAGGGGAAGATACGGCGCGCGCGTCCGCCACGTCGCCGCGGCCTCTTCCGTCAACCCGTACGCCGACCAGGGCTGCCGCGGCATGCGATATTCCAGCAGACCTAGGCGCCGTTCCACGGACCAGAGCAGGCGCTTGGCCAGCCAGGTCGGACCGAGGTGATGGAGGAGAGGAAGGAGCACTGGTCAGGGGGCACGCTGGCAAGCGGGCACGTGGGCAAGGAGCTGAACGAGAGGATGAGCGGACCAGCGGCTCGGAGGCGCCGGCCAAGGCTGAGTTGATCTGTTGAACGATTGGCCAGTTGGCCTGAGGGAGATGCAGCCGAACTTAACTCAGAGGGGAACCGGAGACCGGAGGATTAGCTGGGGGCGTCTATTTTCGGGTCTCAGGTCTCGGCAGTCGGGAGCCAGGTTCAGGGGTTCGGGTTCGGGTGCAGGTTCGGGATCTGAGTTTCCCCGCACCCGTACCTGTGCCCGACAACCCGCACCTGAGACCTGAGGGCCGAGACCTGGGACCCGGAAATGTTTCTTGGCAGAGCGGCTAAACGAATCAGCGATTCAGGCCCTCTGGGCCTCCGGGCCTCCGGACCTCTTCGGCGACAATCTCCTCCTCTTCCACTCCG